>NZ_JANGCA010000035.1:0-51622 GCF_024463855.1 Clostridium sp. DFI.1.208
TCCACATTCACAATTACACATTTTATCACAACCTGAAGTGATACCAAATAATTCAGGTGGAAAGGAGAACTGGTATATTAAATTTATTACTCATTATATGAGTAACTTAAATATACCAGGAGTGATTGATTTATGCGTATGATTTGGAACAAAGGACACCGTATCAGAGCCAGCGACAAGCACCTTGTTTATCATTTTTCCATAGAGACGCTTCTGTTTGTGTTCGTGACAGTTCTCCTGCTACTGAATAGCAAACAGCTCATGCGTACCGACTGGGAGCATTTCAGCTTGTTAGAAAACGGCTTGACGCTTTCCCCTTACAACTTCATAACCATATTGATAGCGACTGGTGTTTGTGCATTGGTCGCTTTTGGGTATTACCGCTTCTGTTACGACAGTTTCAAGAAGCTACTGCACCGTCAAAAGCTGGCAAGAATGATACTGGAAAATAAGTGGTATGAAGCCGATACCGTACAAGACAGCGGTTTTTTTACTGACCTGCAAAGCAGATCAAGGGAAAAAATCGTCTGGTTTCCAAAGATTTATTATCAAATGGAAAAAGGACTGCTTCATATCCGCTGTGAAATTACGCTGGGAAAATATCAAGACCAGCTTTTACGGTTGGAGGATAAATTGGAAAGTGGCTTGTATTGTGAGCTGACCGACAAGACCCTGCATGACGGCTATATCGAATATACCCTGCTTTATGATATGATAGCGAACCGCATTACCATTGATGAAGTACGGGCAGAGAACGGCTGTCTTAGACTGATGAAAAATCTTGTCTGGGAATATGACGCACTCCCTCACGCTCTGATTGCTGGTGGGACTGGTGGCGGTAAAACATATTTTCTGCTGACGCTCATTGAAGCTTTACTGCATACCAACGCTGTCCTTTATATCTTAGACCCAAAGAACAGCGACCTTGCAGACTTGGGAACAGTCATGCCGAACGTCTACCATATCAAAGAAGAAATGATAGACTGTGTCAATGCTTTTTATGAGGGCATGGTACAGCGAAGCGAGCAAATGAAACGACACCCGAACTATAAGACGGGCGAAAACTATGCTTATTTGGGACTTCCACCCTGCTTTCTTATCTTTGATGAATATGTGGCATTTTTTGAAATGCTGGGGACAAAAGAAAGCGTAAACCTACTTAGCCAGTTAAAGAAAATCGTTATGTTGGGACGACAAGCAGGTTATTTCCTTATCGTTGCCTGCCAGCGTCCAGACGCAAAGTATTTCTCGGACGGTATCAGAGATAACTTCAATTTCCGTGTGGGATTGGGGCGTATCAGCGAATTAGGTTACGGTATGCTTTTTGGTTCAGATGTGAAAAAGCAGTTTTTCCAGAAACGTATCAAGGGGCGTGGCTATTGTGATGTGGGAACAAGCGTGATAAGCGAATTTTACACGCCTTTAGTCCCGAAAGGACATGATTTTTTGCAGACTATCGGCTCTCTTGCACAAGCAAGGCAGGACGGGACGGCGACGTGCGAAGCGAAAGGCGACGGCACGGACTAGCCGTTGCTGGTGTGGCGAAGCCACGCCAGCAGGTAAAACCCCTCGGTATCTAACAGAGGGGTACGTTTGCAAATGGACAATAGACAAAAAACATAGGAAACATAAGGCTTATCGCATAGTTTCCTTGCAAAATTCAGATGTGAAGTCGCCTTAAAAAACTTCACACTTTACAGATTGGGGGTATGGTTCTGAATGAAGAACAAGGAATAAAAGAATTACGGGAGAAACGGATTGCTTACGGTATCTCACAAGGCAGGCTGGCGTTGGCTTCTGGTATCACAAGGGAATATCTCAACAAGATAGAAAGCGGAAAAATGAAGCCGTCAAAGGAACTTCTTAATACTCTGCAAAAGGAACTGGCAAAGTTCAATCCAGAAGCACCGCTTACCATGCTGTTTGATTATGTAAAAATCCGTTTTCCCACGCTGGATATACAGCACATTATCAAAGATATATTAAAACTGAATATCAACTATATGCTCCATGAAGATTACGGACATTACAGTTATACGGAGCATTATTCTTTAGGGGACATCTTTATCTATACGTCGGCTGACGAAGAAAAGGGTGTCCTTTTAGAGTTAAAGGGGCGAGGTTGCCGACAGTTTGAAAGTTACTTGCTGGCACAGGAAAGAAGCTGGTATGACTTTCTCATGGACGCACTCGTAGACGGTGGTGTTATGAAGCGTATCGACCTTGCTATCAACGACCATATGGGCATTTTGGATATTCCAGAGCTTGCGGAAAAATGCAGGAAACGGGAATATATCGGAAAGTCCAGAAGTTACAAGTTTTACTTGTCGGGCGAGCTTATCAAGCATAGAGAGGACGACAGAGAATATATGGGGCGTACCCTTTATCTTGGTTCGCTGAAATCCGATGTGTATTTCTGTATCTATGAAAAGGACTATGAGCAGTACGTCAAGTTCGGGATACCGCTGGAAGAAGCCGATATTATCAACCGTTTTGAGATACGGCTACGGAATGAACGTGCCTATTATGCAGTACGAGATTTGCTGACGTATTATGACGCAGAGCAGACCGCCTTTTCTATCATCAACCAGTATGTGCGGTTTGTTGATGAAGAACCCGACAAACGAAAAAGCGACTGGAAACTCAATGACCGCTGGGCGTGGTTTATCGGAGATAAAAGGCAAAGTCTGAAACTGACGACAAAGCCAGAGCCTTATACTCTTTCAAGGACGCTCAACTGGATAGCAAGACAAGTCGCACCTACGTTGAAAATGCTGAAACAGATAGACGCAGGCAATCAGACAGAGTATCTCAAAACCATTGAACAGCAGGCAAAGCTGACGGATAAGCATAAACAGATAGTTAAACAGCAGACGGCTTCGGTAGACGAGCTAATAGAACAGGAAAAGGAGTGATTGATTATGATGTGGGAATTGATAAAGGACTTACTGCTGGTATCACTTGGCATGGATATTGGTGTAGTTCTGATGTGTATTATGAGTGTCGGCAAAGAAGCTGACTATAAAATGAAACAATTAGAAGAAAGCGAGGACAATTAAATGAATTTCGGACAAAATTTGTACAACTGGTTTTTAAGCAATGCACAATCTTTAGTGCTTATGGCAATCGTAGTAATTGGTATTTACTTAGGGTTCAAGCGTGAGTTTTCAAAACTTATCGGCTTCTTAATAGTAGCCCTTATCGCTGTCGGATTGGTATTCAATGCCAGTGGTGTCAAAGACGTGTTGCTGGAACTGTTCAATAAGATTATCGGGGCGTAAAATTTTATTGTGGTGCTGATATTAGAATGTTATAATATGGATATGAAAAAGTGATAAATTTGAAGTTGTGGAGGTGCTTTTTTTGCGAGTATACGAAAATAAAGAAAATCTTAAAACTGAAATAAATAAAGCATTTGTGAAATATATTTCAGAATTTGATAATATTCCAGAAACCTTAAAAGATAAGAGAGTTGATGAAGTTGATAGAACTCCAGCAGAAAACCTTGCTTATCAGGTAGGATGGACAACCTTACTTCTTAAATGGGAAGAAGATGAAAGAAAGGGATTTCAAGTAAAAACACCATCGGATAAATTTAAATGGAATCAACTTGGTGAATTATATCAGTGGTTTACGGATACCTATGCTCATTTATCCTTGCAAGAGTTGAAAGCTAAATTAAATGAAAATATTAATAAAATCTATACAATGATTGATTCATTGAGTGAGGAAGAATTATTTAAACCACATATGAGAAAATGGGCTGATGAAGCGACTAAAACAGCAGTATGGGAAGTATATAAGTTTATTCATGTGAATACTGTTGCACCTTTTGGAACTTTCAGAACAAAAATCAGAAAATGGAAAAAGATAGTACTATAAATTGTAGTTTTACACAGTCAAATTTCAGTTTTTGTGGGAGATTGGAAACACGTAAGAATTTGAATGTGAGGTGGAATTATGGCGTCAAGCAAAGAATATTTAGAGTTTATTTTAGGACAGTTATCAGAGCTGGAAGAAATTACTTATCGAGCTATGATGGGAGAATTTATTATTTATTATCGTGGAAAGATTGTAGGTGGTATCTATGATGATAGATTGCTTGTTAAACAAGTGAAATCAGCAATTAGTTATATGCCAACAGCTTCGTATGAGTTACCCTATGAGGGAGCAAAAGAAATGCTGTTGGTAGACGAAGTTGATAATAAGGAGTTTCTGACGGGGTTGTTTGATGTAATGTATGATGAACTACCAACGCCAAAACCTAAAAAGAAAAAATAAACAGCTTCTAGTTTTATAATTTCATATCCATATACACAAAGCAGTTAGTCTTAGGATTGACTGCTTTTTTCTACCTAAATTTTAGATTGGAGTGATGAAATGAACGATATTTTTAAGTATATGCAGGCAAAAGTCGGCTGTGAATATCTTTCTGACCTGCCCTCTTATAAACGCAAGGTGTGGCATGAAATGAAGCAACTGAACCTTGCCGATTATCCGCAGAAACAGTTAGAAAAATTTTCAAAATATGTGTTTGGTATGTCATACCAGACCTTAAAAGATGTGAGGAAACAACAGAAAGGACGTGAGGAACAATGCAGGAAACAAGGGTGCTGGTGGAAACGGGAAGAACAACTGGAGAAGAAACAATGTCGTACTGGTTCGACCTGCCGATAGATGTTGCAGAATTTGAAGAAAAGTTAGGTGTCGGTGCAGAAAGCAGGGATTACCGCATTATCGAAAAGGTACTGCCCTTTGCTGATGAAGTCCACGAACATACAAGCGTGTACCAGCTCAATGAATTCGATTTTATGTACCGCCAGCTAGTAGCCGATATGCAGGAAGAATATCCAATGCTTCTTACCGTATTTGAGAACTTAGAAGCACTTTATATTTGCAGGAACGTGATTACGGTTTATCCAGACTGTAAAAGTATGATTGATGTTGCAAGGCAAAAGCTGATGAATGACCCGACGTTTAAACATCTGTCCGAGGACTGTCAAGAATACTATTTTGATTATGAAGCATACGCTAATCACTTGCAGCAACACGGAAAATTCCTGCAAACAGAACACGGTATCTTTGAACTGCCAGAGTAGGAAATGAGGTGGTGCAAATGACAGATGATATGGCGGTTTATATTGCGAATCTTGGGAGATACAATGAGGGCTATTTGGTTGGGGCTTGGTTCACATTCCCCATTGACGAAGAAGATGTGAAAGAAAAAATTGGCTTGAATGAACAGTACGAAGAATACGCAATCCATGATACCAATAACTTCCCCATTGCGATTGGCGAGTATGTTTCCATTGAAGAACTTAATGAGATGTATGAAATGATAGAGGAACTTCCCGACTATATCGCAGAGTGTCTGGACGAATTTATCAGCCACTACGGGACGCTGGAAGAAGTCGTGGAACATAAGGACGATATTTATTATTATCCAGACTGTGAAACCATGACAGACGTTGCCTATTACTACATAGACGAATTGCAGGCACTAGGGGATATTCCACCCAGCTTACAGAACTACATTGACTATGAAGCCTACGGGCGAGATTTGGATATGGGCGGTTGCTTTATTGAAACAAGCCGAGGTATGTGCGAGATACCATATTAACGCTGGAAGATCAGCGACAAGCATGGTTGCTACTGACAGCGTATTTCTCTTTTAAGGGACAGTCTGAAACATGGCTGTCCTTTTCTATTTTGAAAGGAGCTGAAAGAACTTGAAAAAGATTAAATCTTATACGGGTATCTGGAACGTGGAAAAAGTCTTGTATGCAATCAATGACTTTAACTTACCTTTTCCCGTTACCTTTACACAGATTACATGGTTTGTGATTACGGAATTTCTCATCATTCTGTTTGGGGATATTCCCCCACTTTCCATGATTGAGGGAGCATTTCTCAAATATTTTGGTATTCCCGTTGCTCTCACTTGGTTTATGTCGCAGAAAACTTTTGACGGAAAGAAGCCGTACAGCTTTTTGAAATCACAGATAACCTATGCCCTGCGACCTAAAATCACTTATGCAGGAAAAGCCGTAAAACTGCATAAGCAGACCTTGAATGAAACAATCACGGCAGTAAGGAGTGTGAACTATGTTCCCGATAAAATATATTGACAATAACCTTGTCTGGAACAAGGACAATGAGGTGTTCGCTTACTATGAGCTGATACCATACAATTATTCTTTCCTATCCGCAGAGCAGAAATTTATTGTGCATGACAGCTTTCGACAGCTTATCGCACAGTCCCGTGAGGGTAAAATTCATGCCTTGCAGATTGCCACGGAAAGCTCCATACGAAGTATGCAGGAGCAGTCAAAGAAACTGGTAACGGGGAAACTTCGTGAGGTGGCAGTCCAGAAAATAGACGAACAGACCGAAGTGTTAGTATCTATGATTGGGGATAATCAAGTGGACTACCGCTTTTTTCTTGGCTTTAAGCTCATGGTTACGGAAGAACAGCTCAATCTGAAGAACATCAAAAAATCGGCGTGGCTGACGTTCACAGAATTTCTCCATGAAGTGAACCACACGCTGATGAATGATTTTGTTTCCATGCCGAATGATGAAATCAACCGTTACATGAAAATGGAAAAGTTACTGGAAAATAAAATCTCCCGTCGCTTTAAGGTGCGTCGCTTGGAAATCAATGATTTTGGGTATCTCATGGAACATCTTTACGGCAGGGACGGTATCGCTTATGAAGATTATGAGTACCAGCTACCAAAGAAGAAATTGCAGAAAGAAACGCTGATAAAATACTACGACCTTATCCGTCCGACAAGGTGTGCGATTGAGGAAAGCCAGCGGTATTTAAGATTGGAACATGAGGACAAGGAAAGCTATGTGTCTTACTTTACCGTCAATGCGATTGTAGGCGAGCTTGATTTTCCGTCAAGTGAAATCTTCTATTTCCAGCAACAGCAATTCACATTCCCCGTTGATACTTCTATGAATGTAGAAATCGTGGAGAACCGAAAGGCTCTTACCACAGTAAGAAATAAGAAAAAGGAATTGAAAGACCTTGACAATCACGCTTATCAAGCAGGAAGTGAAACCAGCTCAAATGTGGTGGACGCATTAGACAGCGTGGACGAGCTGGAAACGGACTTAGACCAGAGCAAAGAAAGTATGTATAAGTTAAGCTACGTGATACGGGTGTCTGCACCCGATCTTGACGAGCTGAAACGCCGTTGTGATGAAGTCAAGGACTTTTACGACGACCTCAATGTAAAGCTGGTGCGTCCTGCTGGGGATATGCTGGGGCTTCATTCTGAATTTTTACCAGCCAGCAAGCGATATATCAATGACTATGTGCAGTATGTAAAATCAGATTTTTTAGCTGGGCTTGGTTTTGGTGCGACACAGCAGTTAGGGGAAACTACGGGTATCTATATGGGCTATTCCGTTGATACGGGAAGAAATGTGTACCTGCAACCGTCTTTAGCTTCGCAGGGTGTGAAAGGTACAGTTACAAATGCCCTTGCTTCTGCTTTTGTCGGTTCGCTTGGCGGTGGTAAGTCGTTCTGCAATAATCTTCTGGTATATTATGCGGTGCTGTTTGGCGGTCAAGCACTTCTGTTAGACCCTAAAAGTGAGCGTGGAAATTGGAAAGAAACGCTCCCAGAAATCGCCCATGAAATCAATATCGTAAACCTAACCAGCGATAAGGACAATGCAGGACTTCTTGACCCATTCGTGATTATGAAGAATGTCAAAGACGCTGAAAGTCTGGCAATCGACATTTTGACATTTTTAACGGGTATTTCCTCTAGGGACGGCGAAAAATTCCCCGTACTTCGTAAAGCGGTTCGCTCCGTTACCCAGAGTGAAAAAAGAGGACTGTTATACGTTATTGAAGAATTGAGAAAGGAAGATACCGCAATCTCACGCAATATCGCAGACCATATCGACAGCTTTGCAGACTATGATTTTGCACATCTGCTGTTTTCAGACGGTACGGTGGAAAATGCTATCAGTCTGGATAACCAGCTCAATATCATTCAAGTAGCCGACCTTGTGTTGCCAGATAAAGATACCACTTTTGAGGAATACACGACCATTGAATTATTGTCGGTATCTATGCTGATTGTGATTAGTACCTTTGCACTCGACTTCATTCACAGCGACAGAAGCATTTTTAAGATTGTAGACCTTGACGAAGCGTGGGCGTTCTTAAATGTGGCACAAGGCGAAACTTTATCAAATAAGCTGGTTCGTGCTGGACGAGCTATGCAGGCAGGCGTTTATTTTGTTACCCAGTCTGCCTATGATGTTTCAAAGGAAAGTCTGAAAAACAATATCGGCTTGAAGTTTGCCTTTCGTAGTACCGACATTAACGAGATAAAGCAGACCTTAGAATTTTTCGGTATCGACAAGGACGACGAGAACAACCAGAAACGCTTGCGTGATTTGGAGAACGGGCAATGCTTATTGCAGGACTTATACGGGCGTGTCGGTGTGGTACAGATACACCCCGTCTTTGAAGAACTGCTACACGCCTTTGATACCAGACCGCCAGTTAAGAGAAATGAGGTGGAGTGATGAAAGAAAGGATAATAGGTGCGTTCACAAAAAAGAAGATTTTCCAATTTCTCAAAATGGTTCTGTTTGTCGTGGCACTTTCCCTTATCCTGCTTTCACTTCTGGGGACGGTAGCTCATGCGACGGGGCTTGTGGACGATACCATAAACGCAGAAAATCTTTACTCAAAATATCCCCTTTCCAACTACCAGCTTGATTTTTATGTAGATAATAGCTGGTCGTGGTTGCCGTGGAACTGGCTGGACGGGATTGGAAAATCGGTACAGTACGGGCTTTACTGCATTACCAACTTTGTCTGGACTATCAGTTTATATTTGAGTAATGCAACGGGGTATGTGGTGCAGGAAGCCTATAAACTGGACTTCATCAATGATATGGCAGATAGTATCGGAAAAAGCATACAGACCCTTGCAGGCGTTACCTCAAACGGTTTTTCTTCCACGGGCTTCTATGTTGGTTTCCTGCTTCTCATTATCTTAGTAGTGGGAATGTATGTTGCCTATACGGGACTGATAAAAAGAGAAACCAGTAAGGCACTTCACGCCGTTATCAACTTTGTGGTGGTGTTCGTGCTGTCCGCTTCGTTTATTGCCTACGCTCCTGATTACATCAAGAAGATAAATGAATTTTCAAGTGATATTAGTACCGCTTCGTTGGACTTGGGAACAAAAATCATACTCCCCAACTCTGACAGCGAGGGCAAGGACAGCGTGGACTTGATAAGGGACAGCTTATTTTCTATTCAAGTGGAACAGCCGTGGCTCTTGCTTCAATTCGGGAACAGCAACGCAGAGGAAATCGGTACAGACCGTGTAGAAGCTCTCGTATCGGCAAGCCCAGAGGACGAGGACGGGAAAACCAGAGAGGAAGTCGTGAAAACAGAAATCGAGAACAACGACAACAACAATCTGACGATACCGCAGGTCGTAAACCGCTTGGGTATGGTGTTCTTCCTCTTGTTCTTCAACTTGGGTATCACGATATTCGTATTCTTGCTTACGGGCATGATGTTGTTCAGCCAGATACTTTTTATTATCTTCGCTATGTTTCTGCCTATCAGCTTTCTACTTTCTATGATACCGAGCTATGAAAGCATGGCAAAGCAGGCAATCGTGAGAGTGTTTAATACCATAATGACACGGGCAGGAATAACACTCATTGTAACGGTGGCGTTCAGCATTTCCAGTATGTTTTATAACATCTCCACAGACTACCCGTTCTTTATGGTGGCGTTCTTGCAGATAGTTTGCTTTGCAGGTATCTACATGAAGCTGGGCGATTTAATGAGTATGTTCTCTTTGAACGCTAATGACAGTCAAAGCATGGGACGCAGGATTTTCCGCAGACCATATCTGTTTATGCGACATCGGGCTAGGCGTATGGAACACCGTATTGCAAGGGCGGTAAGTGCTGGCGGTATTTCGGGCGGTGTGGCTGGTGCGGTGGCTGGAAGTGCCGTTGCTGGCAAGAGGGCTGAAAGAAAAAATACCGCTTCTAAAGAAAATCGGGTCAATACCACTTCCAGTATGGGACAGCGTGCAGGCTCAAAGGTAGGTGCTGTCTTAGATACGAAAAATAAAGTGAAAGACAAGGCAAACGCTGTCAAAGAAAATATCAAGGATATGCCGACACAGACCGCTTATGCGGTATATTCCGTAAAGGAAAAGGCAAAGTCCAGCGTGTCTGACTTTAAGCGTGGCATGGTGCAGGAACAGCAGTCCAGACAGACGGGACGCTTGGAAAAGCAGGAACAGCATAGGCAGAATATCGCTGATAAGCGTATGGAGCTTCAAAAGGCACAAGAAGCAAGACATAGAAAGACGGACGGATCAGCGACAACGGGAGCTACCCGTCCCCATGAGCGACCAGCCACAGCTTCAAAGCCGAGTGCGGAAAAAATGCAGGAAGTCAAACGCCCTGCCACAGCGACCACTCCGAAAGCAAGTGAGCCAGTCAAGACAACTGTTATCAAAGAGCGTCCGTTATCTTCTGGTGCTTCTGATAAGAAAGCGACCCAGTCGGCACAGCCAGTACATAGACAGAATGTAGAAAAAGTGGTATCGCAGGAAACACGCCAGAATTACAAAGCAGAGCGTACCACAAAGACACAGACCTTTGAACAATCAAAGCGTACAACGGAACATACCGAAAAGAACCGTAACCTTGTAACGAAGAAAGGACAGAAGAAAAAATGAAACTGAAACATATCGCTCTTATTGGCAGTCTGTTTCCTATCCTCTTTTCTCTGGTACTGTTCTTTGGTGTGTTGATTAGTGCGGACAGCGACGACGAGAACAGCAACTTTTCTTCTAGCATTACGGGTATGAACCTATCCGCAGAAGTCTTAAAACATCAGCCTATGGTAGAAAAATACGCCAGAGAAAACGGTATCTCCGAGTATGTCAATGTGTTGCTGGCTATCATTCAAGTAGAAAGTGGCGGTACGGCAGAAGATGTTATGCAGAGTTCGGAAAGTCTTGGTTTACCGCCCAACTCTTTAGATACGGAAAGCTCAATCAAGCAGGGGTGTAAGTATTTTGCGTCCCTGCTTTCTTCCTGCAAAAATCAAGGTATGGACGACTTGAATGTAGCGATACAGTCCTATAACTATGGCGGTGGTTATGTGGGATATGTGGCAGGAAAAGGAAAGAAACATACATATAATCTTGCAGAGAGCTTCGCCCGTGAAAAATCGGACGGAAAGAAAGTAACCTACACCAACCCGATAGCCGTTGCGAAGAACGGGGGCTGGCGTTATCAGTATGGCAATCAATTTTACGTCGAATTAGTCAATCAGTATTTAACTGTTCCGCAGGTATCGGGGGAACTGGCACAAAAAGTAATGAATGAAGCGTTGAAATATCAAGGCTGGAAGTATGTGTATGGCGGTAGCAATCCCAACACTTCCTTTGACTGTTCGGGACTTACGCAATGGTGCTATGGAAAAGCTGGTATCTCCTTACCGAGAACGGCACAAGCCCAGTATGACGCAACCCAACATCTGCCACTCTCGCAGGCAAAGGCTGGCGATTTGGTATTTTTCCATTCTACCTATAACGCTGGTACTTATGTAACGCACGTTGCAATTTATGTAGGGAATAACAAGATATATCATGCAGGCGACCCGATAGGATATGCAGACCTAAATAATAGTTACTGGCAACAGCATTTAATCGGTGCAGGACGAGTAAAACAATAGAAAGGACTTGAAAAATATGTTTAAGAAGAGTAAGAAACAGACAGAAAATGTCAAAGGAAAAAAGGTGCGTACTGTCAAGGTAGGCACACATAAGAAAACCGTAATTGCGTTGTGGGTGGTGCTTATCGCAAGCGTGAGCTTTGGGGTGTATAAGAATTTTACGGCTATCGACCAGCACACCACGCATGAAAAAGAAATCATTGAGCTTCGCTTGCAGGACACCAACGGGATTGAAAATTTCGTGAAGAACTTTGCGAAGTCCTATTACACATGGAGTAACAGCAAAGAAGCCATTGAAGCAAGGACGCAGGCAATCAGCGGTTATCTGACAAAGGAATTGCAGGACTTGAAT
This sequence comes from Clostridium sp. DFI.1.208, assembly GCF_024463855.1. Taxonomy (NCBI): domain Bacteria; kingdom Bacillati; phylum Bacillota; class Clostridia; order Eubacteriales; family Clostridiaceae; genus Clostridium; species Clostridium sp. DFI.1.208. Next base: position 12,108 of record NZ_JANGCA010000035.1, read on the forward strand.
GTTGATACCATTAGAACCGATATACCGACTAGCTCCACAGTTACAGATGTGATTGTGTGGAATATCGAACAGTCGGGAACGGACACTTTTTCTGCCACCTACGAAGTAGATCAGCAGATAAAAGAGGGAGAACAGACAACAGCAATTAAAGCAACCTATACCGTGAAAGTCCATGTGGACGCTGACGGGGATATGGTAATCGTTCAGAACCCTACCCTTGCACCAGCAATCGAAAAATCAGACTATGAGCCTAAAACACCAGAAGCAGACGCAAGCGTGGACGCTGATACCGTAAATGACGCTACCTCATTTTTGGAAACATTCTTTAAGCTCTATCCGACAGCCACAGAAAAAGAACTTGCTTACTATGTATCGGGAAATGTGCTTGAGCCTATCGGCAGGGACTACCTTTATTCTGAACTGGTAAACCCAGTATTTACAAAGGACGGGGACAATGTGAAAGTCAAAGTAGCCGTAAAATTCCTTGATAATCAGACAAAGGCAACGCAAGTTTCGCAGTATGAGCTTGTGCTACATAAGGATAGTAACTGGAAAATTGTAGGGTAAATGATAATTAGGCTTGCAATTCTGTATTGATTTGTAAGCCTAATTATATTACTTATACTTCTGGAAAATCCCGACTAATAAAGTATCTATTGCTTCAGCTAATTCAAATCTAACTTTGTCTGGAGCAGAAAAGGCGTTTCCTAATTGTAAAGTTGTATAACCGTGAATTATTCCAGTAAGCATATTTAATATTTCAAGTGTTTTGTCTTTATTAAGACTGCATGATTGGATAAGAGTAGTTAATAATGAAAGATAATTGTTAAAAATGGTTGCTGTTTCCTCTGTTCCGTGCCACACAGCCCATTGAATTGTTTCATAAACTCCAGGGTGTTCAATCATATAGTTTAGGTATTCGATAGAAACTAACTTAATTGCTTCTTTCTCTATTTTTCCAACGGCAACTTTCATCATTCTTTCATTCATCTCACGCATACCATTATGAGCAACTTCTAAAAGAAGATTATCTAAACTTTCTATGTGATTATATAAAGATGGTGTACGAATGTTTAATTTTTGAGCAACAGCTTTTAACGAAACATTATTTAATCCTTTTTCATCTGCTAAGTCTGATGTTGTTTTTATTACTGCTTCTTTAGTGGTTTTCATAGTTATTCACCTCATTCAAAATATCATACAAACACAATTCTAACTAATCGAATTAGTGTGGTCAATAATATAATTAGAAAATTATGACTATTTATTGACTTTTCTACAAAAATATTTTAAAATACTAATTAGATTAGTTTAATAACTATTTAAAATAGTATTTTAAGGAGCGATTATATGTGTACAAGATTTGTTTACAATGGTATAGATAAAATTGTTGGTTTTAATTTTGATATTGACCTCTCTGTATGGGACCATACTGTAATTACCGAAGAAAATAGATTTTATATTGGTATTAAAATGCCTGACGGTCTGTATCATTCATTTCATGGGGTAAATAAAAATGGTAATGTAGGAACACTTCTTTATGTGCATGGTAACGAAAACGCAAAGTATATAGAAAGCGAGGATTGTATTACAATATCTGAATTAACAGAAAAATTCATTAAAGCTGAGATTTCTTTTGATAAAGCCTTAGACATTGTTAAAAGGAAAAAAATTATTTATGCACCAGATGCTACTATGCAAGCTATGCTTTCTGATAAAAAAGGACGTGTTTTAATTATTGAACCCGGAATTGGGTATAGATATGAACAAGAGAATTTTTCACTTATTACAAATTATTCTATTCTAAAACCAGATATAACAAAGCCGTACATTGTTTCTGGGGATACAAGATACGAAGTGGCTAAAAAGTTATTGGCAGGATACGATAAAGATTTTTCAGTAAATGACGCATTTAAAGTATTAAAATCTGTTTCTCAAAAAGACTTGTGGGCAACTAGGGTTTCATTTGTATATTCTACAGAAAAAAATAAAGTATATTATGTCTTGAATAATGATTTTAGTAATATATTTGAATTTCATTTTTAATACTAATGAATTTATAAATTTACAATTATGATTAAGAAAGGTTAATTATGATAGGTCTTAAAAAACGAGATATAAAAAAGGCATTAAAAGCAGGTGCAAGGGCTGGTGGTATTTCATTGGCTGATGTACGTGCTGATATTGAAGCGACGATTGATGAAGTTATGAATAGTACAGACCCAGAGGTGCAGGCAAATTTCAAAAAGTATTTTGGAAACAAACGCCCTACGCCAGAAGAATATATTTATATAATTACAAAGAAAACAGTTAAAGGACTGAAAGTATGAAAATAGAACGTCTGATAGGAATAATCTTTTATTTAATAAATAGAGAGTGTGTAACAACAAATGAATTAGCACAAAAGTTTGAAGTATCTCGCAGAACGATTTTACGAGATATTGATACACTAACTCTTGCCGGTATTCCGATTTATTCTGAGTTAGGTGTAAATGGTGGATATATCATAAATAAAGATTTTAAGGTTGATGAAAAAATTATTGACAACAATAATAAAGAATATATTTTGCTTGCTTTAAATAGTCTAAGAACTGTTTACGGAAATAAAAAAGTCATTGAAACTTACGAAAAAATGAAGCATCTCTATAATGATGTAAATATCAATACACTTCCAGATGTTGATTTCTCAGTTGTAACGGAAAGTCCACAAATTATGGGGTGTGTAGACTTAATCAATAAAGCAACAAAAGAACAGAGAACTATAAAATTTACATATACTAATTCCGCAGGAAATACAAAAAAAGTTTTTTTAAACCCATTACATACATATTATAGGTGGTATTCTTGGTATGTTTTTGGATATGATACTTCTAAAAATGATTATCGTATGTTCAAAGTAGTAAGAATGAAAAATATTTCTTTAACAAAAGAGCTTTTTCAATCCAATGATAATATAGCTGACCTTTTATCTGATTTTGAAAAAAGGCGCAACCAGACAAATATTACTGTTGTTCTATCTTACAAAAAAGAAATAGATACTTTAGTTAATGAATACTTTAAAGGAGAAATTGTTGAAATTGTTAATGAATGTTTTATAAGAGAAATTCAGATTAAAGAAAATGATTTTATAACATTCTCAATCCTTTTGGGTCTTTGCGATAAAGTAAAAATATTATCCCCTCAAAAATACAAAGAAAAAGTATTAGCTCATATCAGCGAAATAAAGAAAAATTTCACTTAATAGTGACATACATTTGTCACTATTCCTGCTATATAATTTTCTCATATCGAAAATATGAGGAGATGTGAAAATGAAAAAAGTATATGTATATTTATTAGACGACATGGCAGAATGCGAAATTGGTTATATTTTACAAGCATTCAGTATGGAAAAATTATTAAAAAATGGAACTAAAGAATTTGAAGTAAAGACAGTTAGTTTTAATAAAGAACCCGTCTTAACTTTAGGTGGATTAACAATTGTTCCAGATTATACTATATCAGAAGTTGATTTCAACGCTAGTACAGCTCTACTTTTACCGGGTTCTTCTACTTGGGGAAGTAAAGAAAATCAAGAAATATTGGAAAAAGCACAAGAATGTTTAAACAAAAATATTTTAGTAGGTGCTATTTGTGGGGCAACACTCGCACTTGCTGATTATGGTATATTAGATAAATTTAAACACACAAGTAATTCTTTGGAGTATCTAAATTTCTTTTCAAAAAACTATGCAGGACAGAGCTCGTATGTTTGTTCTAATTCCGTTTTAGACAGAAACTTAGTGACAGCAAGTTCGGCAGGCTCATTAGAATGGACGAAAAATATTCTAAAGAGCCTTAATGTATATTCTGACAAGAAAATTACTGCTTTTTACAATTATTACTCGACAGGAAACGTAAAATACTATGATGAACTTTTAAAATAAAAAATAAAAATGTTTGGGGCTGTATCTTTGCATTTGTATTTCTGTGGAATGCTTTTTAAATGGTAAAGGGTTGAGAAAGTTTATGATAGGTCTTAAAAAGAGAGATATTAAAAAAGCTTTGAAAGCTGGTGCAAAGGCTGGCGGTATGTCATTGGCTGATGTACGGGCTGATATAGAAGCTACTATTGATGAAGCTATGAACAGCACCGACCCAGATGTGCAGGCAAATTTCAAAAAGTATTTTGGAAACAAACACCCTACACCAGAAGAATATATTTATAAAATTACGAAGAAAACAAAAATTTAATTTCTTTAATATTCATTAGTTTTGCAATTTAAAAAAGTTTTTGCCAATTTAAAAAAGTTCTTGAAATTCATTTTAATTGCCCTTACGATTACCTTATCAAGCTTGATATTCATTTTAAGCAGGAGGTAATAATTTGAAAATTGAAGAATTTAAAGATATAAAGATAGCATATATGCGTAGAGTTGGTAAGTATGGTTTGGAGAATAAACACTTAATGGAAACCTTTAAAGCGTATTTAAAAGCGAAAGGTTTACTAAAAAAAGAAACCACTATACTTGGTATAGCTTTGGACAATCCTATGTACATTTCAGAAGAAAGACAACGATATGATGTAGGTATTATTATTTCTAATAAAGAGAGTAAATATGATTTACCAGTCCGCAATATTGCTAATGGTTGCTACGCTATATTTGAGGTTGAACATACTGAGGAAAGTGTATCAGATTTTTGGAAGAACATTCAGACATTAACTGCTGATTTATCAATAGATGTTTCAAAGCCTATTATTGAACGATATGCTTTCTCAAAAATTTCATCACATTTATGTGAATTTTGTATTCCTTTAAAATAAAAGGTGGTGTTTCAATGGAAATGCAGTCATGGGTATTATGCCCCATTTGCAATAATAAGACACGAACTAAAGTGCGAGAAGATACGGAACTGGTAAATTTCCCTTTGTTCTGTCCAAAGTGTAAGACGGAAACTTTAATCAATATAGAACATGGAAAAGTAACTATTATCAAAGAGCCAGACGCTAAGACGCAGAGCCGATAATTTGTAGGTTATTGCAACTTATGGATTGTCGGCTCTTATTTGTTCCCTGCGAAGCAGATCAACAAATAAGTCTTGAAGAAATACAGTTAAAAAGAAAATAGGGAAAATAAGAAGCTGATTACTTCTTATTCTCCCTGCTGTTCAAGATACCGTCAATCGTACCTTGAATAATCTTTAATTCGTTATCACTCAATAAATCAAGTGCTGTTTCTATCTGACGGCGAGCTGTGTTTTTTGCCACTTTCTCTGCTGGATAGAAATATTCATCAACAGATATATTGAACATGGTAACTAAATCATGGAATAATTGAAAACTTGGGTGTGAACCGACATTTTCAATATCTGCGATATGGCGTTCCCCATAGAATACCTTGTCGCCTAAATCATTACGGGACAGCCCTGCTCTTTCACGGGCTTCTCTGATTGCCAGCCCTAACGGTCTGAAATCAAAAGTATGTGTTTCTTTTGTTTTTCTCATATTAAATCACCTAGCATGAGTTTATATCTCATGTTATGTAATTAGAATGTGTTAAAAATGCATATATTATGCAGTTATAATTCAGAAGGTGTCATTGTAACGGAAAATAAAAAAAACCGTTCCGAGATGATATACTTTTGTGCGTTTTGAAAATATAACGGGGCGGTTTTGGATATAACCAGAGCCGTCCTTTTTCATTGGTGGTTCAAGGTATAGCTCTGGTAAAGGGGGCTATATCATGATTGTATATGGAAGAATACTTTGCTGTTCCCAACTGAAAAAATATTTTAGTCCAGCATTACAATCATTCTACCCTCTACAAGAATTAAAAATTCATACAGATAACATTTATAAAGCAGTCCGTTTGTGTATTCACATTCACACGGGCTGTTTTTATTTTACCAAAAAGTTTTTTCGATTTTTTCTGGTTTCAACTTAACAAATCACACTTGCCATTCCCTATATGGTGCGGAAAGAGGGATAAACACTTTTCACGTCATAACGGAAAGGGGGTGAGATTGATGAAACCGTCTGACTTCCAGAAAACTGTTCAATGCCGTTTTGAAAGTTGTTTGAAGAAAGTTGTCCGTCATGTTGTCAGGGACTATCAGCAGGGATTTAAGCGAAGAAAGGAAAAAGAAATTTCCTTTTGTGAACTTCCAGAAATCATGGTCGAAAACTTGGCTGTATGGGACGACTACGAAACAGACTATACGATTTTCAACGTATGCGGTAATGATATTCGTGTCTATGATGATGAATTGGCAGAAGCCTTGAAACAGTTATCCGAACGTAATCGAGAAACTTTGTTGATGTATTACTTTTTGGAAATGAACAATGAAGAAATCGCCAAAAAGCAAAATATTTCCAGAAGCGGAGTTTTTCAGAACCGCCACAATTCATTGGCACTTATGAGAAAACTATTAAAGGAGAAACGATAGCAAATGAAACACACATTTAAGAAGCCGTCTTACTACTTGCTTTCGCAGGCTATGGACGGGGACGAAAAAGCGATTGAAAAGATACTGGCATTTTATGACCCATACATATCAAAGTGCTGTCTGCGTCCACTTTATGATGAATACGGAAATGTTTATATTGTCGTAGATATGGAGTTAAAGGGACTTATCCGAGAAGCACTTATCAAAATGATTTTAGGGTTTGATATTGCCTTAGAAATCGAAGAAGAATAACAAGCAGTAATGCAGAGTATGATTTGTTCAATCCCCTCTTTCCTGCTCTGCACCCTGCTTTTATATGAAAGCAACACGCTTTCGCCACAGCTCTTTGACAACTAAATAAAGCAGACAGATACGTTTGTGAGATAGCGAGCCACGGGGACTGTACGCCACGACCTTTTCAAAAGAAAGCGAGCGACCCACGCAGTGATCCGAGAGCGACTGTTGGAAAAGTCGTTTTGCCACGACCTATCCTCACAGAATAATGATACGTCCGCATGGTGCGGTTCTGCCCATAAGAATGGGAATAGTTGAGATACTAACGGAGCTTTCCAAAGCCGTCTGCCTGCTTGTAAAAAATGACACACAGTAAAGGGGGTGCATAGATTATGAACAATACTGATGTGCCTATCTGGGAAAAATATACGCTGACGATTGAAGAAGCGTCCAAATACTTCCGTATCGGCGAAAAGAAGTTACGTAAATTAGCTGAAGAAAATATTGACGCTGGCTGGGTTATCGTGAACGGTAATCGTATTCAGATAAAGCGAAAACAATTTGAAAAAATCATAGATACATTGGACGAAATCTAATGTCATTGAGCCGTAGATATGGTATAATAAGGTATAGCGTATCACGGCTCATTCCATGACGGAAAGGAGCTTTACACTATGTCTAATGTGAAACGAAAAGACAGTAAAAATCGCAATTTGCGTAATGGAGAGAGCCAGCGAAAAGACGGAAGATACGTTTATAAATATACCGATATATACGGAAAGCCACAATTTATCTATTCTTGGAAACTTGTACCGACAGACAAGACACCTGCTGGAAAGCGTGATGATATATCGTTGAGGGAAAAAGAAGCACAGATAAAAAAAGACCTCAATGACGGTATCGACACGGCAGGCGGTAAAATGACAGTCTGCCAGCTTTATGAGAAGAAAAACAGCCAAAGAAAGAACATCAAGAGGGCTACTGAAAAGGGACGACAGTATCTTATGAACGCTCTGAAAAATGACCCATTGGGTATGAGGGCGATTGATACTGTTAAACAGTCGGACGCTAAAGAATGGGCTATCAGAATGAGCGAAAAAGGATATGCCTATAAAACGATTGATAACTACAAGCGTTCCTTGAAAGCGTCATTTTATATGGCAATACAAGACGACTGTATCAGAAAGAACCCGTTTGAATTTAAGCTAAGTGATGTTCTGGAAGATGATACGGAACAGAAAGTTATCCTTACACCAGAGCAGGAAGAACGCCTGCTTGCCTTTATGGAAAAGGACAAGATTTACAGCAAGTATTATGATGAGGTTGTGCTTCTGCTGGAAACGGGACTTCGTATTTCTGAATTTTGCGGACTGACGACGCATATTGATATGCAGAATAGAATACTCAATATAGACCACCAGTTATTGAAAGATAGCGAAATCGGCTACTATATTGAAACGCCAAAGACTAAAAACGGAAAACGGGAACTTCCATTAACAGAACGGGCTTATCAAGCAATCCAAAGAATACTAAAGAACAGAGGAAAGGCACAACCGCTGATTGTAGGTGGTTACAGCAATTTCTTATTCTTGAACCGTGAGGGCTTGCCTAAAGTTGCAGGAAACTATGAGGGCATGGTGCGAGGACTGATTAAGAAGTATAACAAGTACCACAAGGACAAGTTACCGAACATCACACCACATTCATTCCGACATACTTATTGTACGAATATGGCAAACAGAGGAATGAACCCTAATACCCTACAATATCTCATGGGACACGCTAACATAACCATGACACTTGGCTATTATGCACACGGTACATTTCAATCTGCAAAAGCGGAGCTGGAAAGACTGGCTTGTTAATATCGGAGCCTATATTTACTACTCATTTACTACTTTTGGTTGCATTTTCATGCTGGTAAATGCCAGCTTATGCAAGGTATCTTCCAAAAAGAAAATACCGATAAAGCCCTAAAATACGGGATATATCGGCATTTACCAACTTATGAAAAGATAATCAGAAATTTAGTAAGTTTTTATAAGGAATATGCAATAAATAAAAGGTTAAATATAGATGATAATTATGTAACTATAAATAGTTACATATATATTTATCTATACAGTTAGCATTGATGCTAACTCATTAAGTTGATTATGAAATATTCAAAGTTTCGATATTTTTTATGAGGTATATGCAATAAATAGAAGGTTAAATACAAGAGATGATTTAGCAATTCCTGATTGTTTTATCCTCATAGAATTTTCTGCTTCATGTTTGTATTATCTGAAAAAGTCAGCTGTGAAATAGCTTTTGTAAAGTGCTATTTTCTCGATTTTCCTGTATAATAAACACATAAGAAAAAAGGAGACTGTAATGGAAGAAATCAAGGAAATGAGTCTGAAGTTTTCGGAATCACCGCTGTGTCCGATTGCGGCCGATGTTATTAGTGATGGCGAAAGCATTTATTTTTATATGTATGATCTGGATTTTGAAAATGAACGGCTGATTGCCCGCTCTGCTTGCTGGGTGAAGAATCTGGTTGCGGCACCAAAATCCTTTCAGAAGGAGAAAATCGAGCAGGATCATCAACCGGTATTACCGAGCATGTTTGTGGATGAAGCTATGTCTACAGATCCCTGGAATGAGGAAGCACTGGAAATCGTCTGGAGCAAGGAAGGCCATATCGCCGGTTTGTTGTATAACGGTGAGGTTGTCTGTGTGATACCCTCCTGGGCAGATGGACATAACTTCCCCGGCTACGCCCTGTATGCGAAAGAAAACAATATGGTGTCCTGGAGGCTGAAGGATGCCAGTCCTATGGTAGAACGAATCCTGGAGGGAAAGGATTTCTGGAAGCAGGAATTTAATGAGGTGTGGAAGAATTACAATACCCCGTATTTTTCTTCACTCAGTGATATATTTGGAGCAGCAACAAACTGCTATGACTTAAACAAGGACCGCTTTCCAAGCAGACTGCTGCTGACCTTTGAAAAAGATGGAGAAACCTATGTGTTCACCATTGGCACCGGGATGTTTTCCATGCCGAATGCAGACCGCTATTATGCGGAATACGAGGAGTATGCCCGCTGTGAATTTGCAATGAAATATCCAAGCGATTCCCTGCGTAAGGAAGAGGAGCTGGAGCTGTTCACATCCATTGCCGGGCTGTGCTCACTGCCATGGCATGCGATTGACTGTGTCGGACATGGACATACGCTGGATATTCGTGTGAAAGAGAATTCCGGTTGTGTTTTGATTGACGATGATAAAAGTGTGAATCCTCTCCCGCTGCATTTGAAACAGGATGGTGTACGGCTGTACTGGATTCGCAGTGTGGAGGATGATATTTTTACGCAGCTGCGGGATGAAGAAAAGAAAACGCAGCTGCTGGAACAGCTGAGTCTGCATACAGAATTATTATAGAATCATAAGCTATGCGAATCATAGCACGCAGTGATGGAACAGAAAGGATGTTTCTTTCTGTTCCTACGTGTAAGTGCTGAAGCAACAGCTACCGTTCATAGAAACAAGAGACACATCGCGTGTCTTTTTTGTTTACTAGAAAGACCTTCTGAAGAAAGAACAAAAGAAAAAAGCAACTTATTATCATAGGAAAATTCGTGGATATCAAAATTATCGTGAGAAGGAAAGGGTGCTTTAAATTATCATGGGGTTGGTAATTCGTTGCTTAAAAACATTATGAAAACAGATGGTCATAAGGGGATAGCATCGATATCAAAATTAGATTCCCATTGTGCTGGACACTTTATCAGCGAATATTCACCATGCTGGTTATACGATAGCAATACAATAACGATTAGTAACACATGCTTTCTGTAGGCTAGAGAGGCAGAGAAAGGCTTCCTTTGTTACGCTTTTATGAAGAAGCCATGGAAATCATGCTGTGTATGGGTTCCTCGCAGCTGCTATACATGCTGGTTATCCCTTTCAATCAGACAGGCTGCGCAGCTCATTTTTCAACAGCTGCTGCACACTATCAAACTGGAGTGTTTTATACTGCATCATTTCTTCTAACATCTCTTTCATATGCCCCTGCAGGATACCCTTCGGCACCGCTGTGCTGCTGAGCTGTACATGGTCAAACCATGGATTGCTTTGCAGTAAGGTCTGACGCAGCTCCTGCTGCTGATCCATCGCCTTTAACTGTGTAATATATTCCTTTATATATTGCAGCGTACGCTCCTCATCCTGAAGCTCTGCGGTATACATATACAGCTGTGAGGTAATGGATAAGGGGAAGCGGAATGAGCGGTTTAATGCTTCAATCAGCTGCAGACAGTCCTTCAGCTGTTCCTTGTGATGATGACGATTCGCCAGATTACACATATTCAGCAGTATCATACCAAGCTGATTATAATGGGAGAACAGATGTGCCTGCAGCATATGCGTTGCATCCTCCTCATCCTTGATCTGCATGGCGAGTGAGCATTCCAGAGAAGCGGTATCCGCAAGCTTTGGAAGCTCCTGAAGGATACGCAGCCCTTCTTCATAATGCTGTTCCATCGCCATAAAATTAACAGTGAGAATACCGGCAAGCTGCTTATTCTCCAGATTGCCGGAAAGCATCATCTCCTTGGCAAGCTCTTTTGCCAGTGCCAGAAATTCATTCGCCTGTTCCTCCTCCTGTACCAGTAAAAGCACTTGCATATATAAGCGTGCTGTTGACAGCTTCAGGTCTTCACTGTTGGGATACTGCCGCAAAAGTCTCCTGACAAAAGCCATAGCCTCTGCAAACGGTGCCTGTTGAAACTGCTGCAGCATTTCCTCACACAGCTCTTTTACCTGCTCTTTGCTCAGATTTTTTTCAAAATTCAACAGCTCATCAATACTGATGTCAAAGATTCGTGCTAAAATGGGAAGTGTAGATATATCCGGACAGCTGCTTCCATGCTCCCATTTGCTGACAGCCGCACAGCTGACGTGAAGCAGCGATGCCAGTGCTTCCTGAGTATAGCCCTTTTCATTCCGAAGACGAACAATGTTTTTTCCAATATCCATACGTATTACCTTTACTTTCTACAAATACCTGTATTTATAGTATACGGCAGGACAGGGCTTCCTGCAATGGAGGACTGGTTAACATTTTGTTGAATATTTTAACTGCCGGTTAACGTAAGGAGGGATGTTTATGAGTACCTATGTCATGAGTGATGTACATGGTTTGAAGTGCCGCTATGATGCCATGCTGGAGGCTCTTGCATTAAAAGAGGAGGATACTCTGTATATACTGGGGGATGTGATCGATCGCGGACCGGATGGAATTGCCATTCTTCGCGATGTGATGACGCGTGAACATGTAGTGATGCTGCTGGGAAATCATGAGTATATGATGAAGCAGTATTATGAGGCAATCCATCATGTGATAACCGATATGCATGAGGCATGGGTGGTCATCGATCGCTGGAAACGCAATCACTGTAGAACAACCATGGATGCCTTTGAACGTTTGCATGAAGTACAGCAGCGTGAGCTTCTGGACTATCTGGATCAGCTGCCACTTGCTGTCTGTGATCTCAGGGTGAATAATGAAGTATTTTACCTAGTACACGGCAGTGCGCAGCCGCAGTTTTTACACGGTGTCGTTACACAGCAGGATATGGAAGGAAAAGAAGCAGCGATTGAACAGTTTGTATGGGATCGTATGGATGTGCATATGCGTCCGTTTGATGATCGTACAGTGATTGTCGGACATACACCGACACTGTTTTTCCAGCAGGAGCGCCCCTATGCTGTCTGGACGGATACAGGGAATCTGAAAACTGCGCGGGTTGTGGATATCGACTGCGGCTGTGCGGCGAATGATATTCACAGCAGACTGGGCGTTATCTGTCTGGATACACGAACGGTCCAATATTTTTAAAAACGGGTTGACTCTGACATTGTGTCATAGCGTATACTTCGTATGAGCTCAGGAAAGCGAGGTACCTTGCATGTTAAAAATCGGTGATTTTTCAAAGCTGTCCAGAATCAGCATCCGAATGCTGCGTTATTATGAAAAGCATAATCTGTTGAAGCCCCGCCAGGTGGATGAGGAAAGCGGATATCGCTTTTATGCGCATGAACAGATTTTTGAGGCTGCCAAAATACGGTTTCTGAAGGAAGCCGGCTTCAGTGTGGCCATGATGGAGGAAATCATGCGGCAGTACGACAGTCCACAGGAGATTCAGCGTTATTTTCAGATACGCATGAAGGAGCTGAAAGAGGAGCAGCAGAGAATTTTAAATACACTGATTCGACTGGAGCAGGCCCAAATGCTGCTCGATAAGGAGAATACGTTTATGAACTATACAGTAGAAGTGAAACAGATAAAAGGAATGTATGCCGCAACCCTGCGCACCGTGATTCCCACATATGAACGTGAGGATCTGGTGTGGAAGAGAATGTACAGCATCCTTGCGGAAAAGCATCGGGACATCACCTTTGCACAGCCGCAGCATGCGCGGGCATATTTCTATGATGAGGGATTCGCAGAAAAGGATGTTGATGTGGAAATCGCCACTGAGGTGATCGGCAGCTATGAGGATGTGGAGGATATCCGGTTTCGACAGCTGAAGGATGAAACTGTGGCAAGTGTTACCTTCACCGGTGATTACAGCCAGATCAGTGAGGTCTGCATGGCGATTACGCTGTGGATTGAAGAAAACGGCTATGAGCTGGACGGAGCGAATTTCTGTATGTATCACAAGGGATGGGGACAGTGTGACAATCCAAAGGATTTTGTGACGGAAATCTGCTTCCCGATTCGTAAATAACAAAAGAAAGCAAAAGAAAACAATCCTGTGTTAGAGTTATGCAGGATTGTTTTTCAGTATGCGTTGGGAAAGGATATTCGTGTAACGCTTATTTCATATGCGCATCGAGGAAGCGGAAAATCCTTTGGTAATATTCCTTTGGCTGTTCATACATATTGGCTCTGTGTCCACTGTTTTCCACAATGTAGAGATCCTTCACGGACTGACAGGCATCATATAAGGCAAATGCCATATCACAGGGGACATGCACATCCTTTTCTCCATGCAGAAACAGCGTAGGAAGAACGGCTCGCTCCATCTTCGGCAATGCGCTTGCCTTGCGGATTCCGAATTTCATCTTCTGTTTTACAAGGACACCCATGGAATCCAGAATCGGGAACGGAGGCATTTTATAATAGTGTGTCATCTGCCAGGACAGGATATCATATACAGAGGTGTAGCCACCGTCCTCTATGATGCAGCGTACTGCGGCAGGCAGTTTGTCCTGCGGACAGAATAGAATCGTATCTGCCCCCATAGAGATGCCATACAAAACGATTTCCGCCTGAGCGTCCATTTCCAGAACCGCATCAATCCAGCGTAGCAAATCCTTACGCTCATTCCAGCCCAGTGAAATCAAAGAGCCTTCACTCTCTCCGTGTGCGCGTGCATCCGGGGTAAGCACATGATAGCCCTGTTCATGAAAGGCTCTTGCGACTGTTCGCATATCCTCCTTGCAGCAGGCGTAGTCATGGAGAACGATTGCCCAGCGATGTGATGTATGGTCATGGGAAGGGTAAATCATGCCAACCAGCTGCAGACCGTCTTCGCTTTCTACAGATACCTTATCAACCGCAACATTCTGTAACCATTTCTTGCAGAGCAGCAGCTCCTTGTGGCGCCGTGTTTTCTGTTCATCATTCAGATCCGCGTCCGCCAGGCTCAGCTGTTTTCCCTTTTTCAGTTTTTTCCGGTTCAGCGTCTGGTCGAACAGTGTCCGGCATAGGAAGAAATCTGTTGCGGCAGCAAGTGTGGATGCTGCCCCCAGCCCAGTGATGATTTTTGATTTTTTGCTCATGTTGTCAGCTCCCATCTATTTCGTTTATTATTTATATTATATAATGAATTTGCTGAAAATACGAGCGGAAACGTTTACATATTGCATAAAAGGTGTAAAAGTAACTGATGATTTTAAAGCTATGCACTCCTTCGCAGAAAGACGGAAGTCAAAGAAGGCAGCCTTTTAAACCGTGAGGCTGTAGAAATAATTAGATATGAGAATCGGGATTGGCCGCCTGTTGATGCCATGAATTGCGCTTGTTCATTGCATAAAGATGCATGCCAGGCTGCAATAAATATGAATAAACATACAGGATTGAGGTTACTCCTATCGATATACACAGGGTAGTAATTGAGGGCTGCTCGATAACCTTCCGTAAACTATGATATGCCTGCCTGCTGTGGCTATGCTGTGGCTATAAAGAATTAGAAAAAAGGAAAATGATGCAATATCGCTTTACAATAAAACAATGTTACGCTATAATTTTCTTGTAACAAAACATTGTTACGTTTGGACACTTTTCACAAAACAGGCCTTGTATGGGAAAGCGTTGCGCGGATAGATGTACAGGAGAAAACAACATATGAAAAGAGGGTGATGCGTATGTTTCAAAGCTTAAAATTTCTTTGGTGCTATGCATGGAGAGTCGATAAAGGATATTTGATTTGTCTGGTTTTATATCAGATCAGTAATTCGCTAACACCGATCCTAATTATGATTTTTCCAAAGCTCATCATCGATGAATTTCTGGGGAGGAATGAATTCCACCGACTGATCCAGCTTGTTGTGTTTTTCACAATAGGGATATTCCTGACAAAGCTTTTGTCCAGCTGCTTTGAAAATACAGCATTTTATAAACGCTGTATCATATTGGAGCGGTTTCAGACAGAGCTGGGAGAGCGTCTGGTCAAGACCGATTTAGAAAATTTGGAGGATCCTGCCTTTCTTGATATGAAACAGAATGCTGAAAAATTTTTGTATGCAAATGGTCAGGGCTTTAGCTTCGTGTTGGACAGAGCTGTAAATATCATAGGAAAGCTTTTTATATTCGCTACAATTTTTTCAGTGTTACTTGCGATGAATGCGAGGATACTTGCCGTCTTTGTTTTGCTGGTACTTATCAACAGCATCGCACAAATGCATTTGAAAAAGCGCTATGCCGCATTGGAAATGCAAAAAAATCCAAAGGAAAGAAGGTTGTCCTATCTGAATAATCTGTTATCCGATGTCACCTATGCAAAAGAAATCCGGATTAACGGACAGCATGAATTTTTTATTGCAAAGCTGCAAAGTGTCCTGAGAGAATTATGGCACTTCTATCGTCGGCAGATGCATCTGTTAAATTGCTCGCAGGGTGTTCTGCATTTCGTTGATTTGCTGCAGCGGGGAATAGCATACCTGTACATGATATATGCTGTTTCCAGACACCTGATAACGATTGGTGACTTCACCCTGTATATCAGTGCTGTCGCAACCTTTACCGATGCCATGAACGATGTATTGGACAGTATGAATGATGTACGGCAATATAGTATTTATTTTGATGCAGTAGAGAGCTATCTGAATCTGCCAATTAAAATCCATACGGAAGCAGATGCTACAGTATCATTTCCCGAGGTGATTGAATCCATAGAGTTCCGGGATGTCAGCTTTGCTTATAAGGGGAAATCAACCTGGGCGCTGCATAAGGTGAATGCTAGGTTTTCCGGTAAGGAGAAGGTCGCTATCGTCGGTGAAAACGGAGCCGGTAAGTCTACGTTTATCAAGCTGCTGTGTCGTTTATATGAGCCGGTGAGCGGTGAAATTTTAATCAATGGTATCAATATAAAGAAATTCTCATATCAGGAATACAAGGAGAAGATATCTGCCATATTTCAGGATTATCAGCTATTCTCTTTCAACATAGCGGAGAATATCGGCTTGCAGGAGGAGATAGAAGATGAGCGTGTTTTCAAAGCTTTGAACCAGCTGGGACTGACAAGGCGTATAGCAACATTAAAGCAGGGCGTCCATACAGCAGTTCACAGGGATTTTGATTCTGAGGGCTTTGAACCGTCAGGAGGACAGGGACAAAAGCTGGCGATTGCCCGTGCATTATATAAGGATGCACCGATCATCGTACTGGATGAGCCTACTGCGGCATTGGATCCCCGAGCAGAGAACGAAATTTATAAAACCTTTTCCACGCTTGTGAAGGGAAAGCTTGCTATATATATTTCCCATCGTCTGTCCAGCACAAGGTTTTGTGACACGATCCTTGTCCTAAAGCAAGGAGAGCTGGTTGAATGCGGCACTCACGAGGAGCTGCTTGCTACAAAAGGTCTGTACGCGGAGCTGTATGCAATGCAGGCAAAGTATTATAAATAAGGAATAAACCATACCCGATTTTCAACAGGACAGGGCAGGGAGCAGCACCTGCATTCTGTCTAATTTTTATTGGCTGATAGGCTCTTCTGCTGGGGAGATTTACCATGAGAAAATGCTTTGTTTTTTTATCCTGCGCATTGACCAAAGCAGATGAGGATGCTACTATAAATGCATAGATAGCGCTTACAGGCGTGGGTCGCAGGGGGTTACATGGTTGTCTTTTTTTACCTGACGTTGCCATAGGGAATAAAAATCAGTGTATTTATATCCGCCCAGCATGCAGCGTAAATGCTGGGGTATCATGGGAGAAAGAGGTAGTATGATGTCTGCGTGTAAATTCAAAAAGGAAGGGATTCTGTGCATACTGATTTTTGTTTTATTCCTTTCCTTCTGCCAGCTTTATAGGATCAATGAAGCAGCAGGCCTGCGAAAACAGGAAATTGCCGTGATACAAACATATCAAAGTGTCCTGCCATCATCGCGGGAAGTATCCGCTTATATAGAAAATCAAGCAGAAAGAGAAAAGATTGAATTCTCTCTTGCGGAGTATGATGCCCTTACAAAGGAAGCGATGAATGCTTTGGCAAAAGAGGATTATCCAGTCTATACACGCAGTATGACAAAAATCTGTCTGCTTAGTGCTCTGTATCGCTATCAGCTGTATACCCACAGCGGACTAAGCGGTGTCGTTTCAGAAGCCGTCATGCAAAGGGAAAAAGAGAAGATGGATGCCATGTTTGAGGAACTTGGTATGCAGCAGTCTGCATATTCCTTTCTGGTGAAGACGGATCTATACGGCAATCCGGAAAGCATCCTGCAGGAATTTCCCGGAATTGTCACAAGAGCCCGTATGTATGAGCAGTATCATGAAAAGGGATGCTCCTTATTATCTGCGGATTCCTATGATGGCATGTCCTCTCTGTATCATATAGCCGAAAAGCTGCTTCCTGTTTTGCTGCTTGTACTCAGTACCCTGATTTGTATGGATATGATTTACTTTGATTACAAAAGCGGTACGCTGAAGCTGTTGCTGACACAGCCGAAAAAACGCAGCTTTTATTTACAACGGCTGTGTGTGCAGTATTTCAAAAGACTGGTTCTTCTGTTGATTATACCACTCACTCCAGTCTTTCTGTTTACAGGGGCGGCAGACAGATATGCGGAAGTGGATGCGCCGATGCTCGCATATTCCAAAGGCTTTACAAGCTTTGAGGGGCTTGATAACCAGATAGAGAAAACAAATCTGATTTATAATGAGGAAAAAGAAATTTATTTCTTTCATACCCGGATTTCACCATGGAATCCTGGTGATATGGAGCCACAGCCGGAAATGGAGATTCTTCCATTCTGGAAGGCTCTGCTTGCCTGCACCCTGTTCACAGCGGTCCTGCTCATGTTTTATGTAATTTTACAGCTGTTCTTCCATGTATTGCTGGCGAATCCTATCGCCGCCGCTGCAGCAGCTCTTTTTACCGCTTTTGCAGGGATTTTTCTATCGCCGCCACAAAAAGCGACAGCTGTATATAATCTTGTGAATCCCTTTACCTACCGCAATCCTGTCTATGCCGTTACAGGTTATATCGGTCCTTCCTACTTATGGTCGCTCACCATTGTAGCAGCTGCGGGGGTGCTGCTGTTTGCCGCAGCCTGTCTGCTGTTCAGGAAAAAGGATATGGGGTCCATGTAGAGAACAAGGCCTTGTCTTCATCGCAAACAAGAGCCGCTATGTGAGGCTTTCTGTTTTGAAGTGCGATGTGTAATGAATCATCACATCTATATGCTGCAGAAAGAAAGGTGGTCATGCAGGATGCATAGCTTAGTTGAGGTTCAGCATGTAACAAAATATTATGACAAAGCCAAGGTGCTGGATGATGTCAGCTTCACGGTTGGTGAAAGGGAAATCATTGGGCTGATCGGGCCAAACGGCGCAGGTAAATCTACACTCATGAAATGCATGAACAGTCTTGTCTTCTTTCAGGAGGGAGATATTCTCATCGAAGGCTTTTCCATAAAACACGATCGGGAAAAGGCATTGCAGGTACAGTCGTCCCTGATTGAAAATCCGGGTATGTATCTGGATATGACAGGAGAGCAGAATCTGAAATTCTTTGCCCGATTAAGAAAAACGGATGCTGTGCAGCTTGCAAGGGTGAAGGAGTTCACCGGTTTGAAGGAGGCTCTGAAGAAACCGTGCGGGCAGTATTCTCTAGGTATGAAGCAGCGTCTTGGTCTGGGGATTGCTTTGCTGGCAAAGCCGCGTTTTCTCATACTGGATGAGCCCATGAACGGGCTGGATCCTGATGGTGTCATGCTGCTGCGGGAGAATCTGAAAAAGCTTGTGGAGGAGCAGGCGATGAGTATTCTGATATCCTCTCACCAGCTGGGAGAAATAGAAAAAATAGCTACCAGAATTCTCTGTATAGATAAGGGGAAGATGATAACTACACAGGATTCGCTGCTCAATCGCAGGCAGTATGTACTGGAAACGGAGCAACTGGAAAAGCTATCCACATTATCCGAATTGCAGAGGACTGCTGAGACCTATCAGCTATTGAATGCTACGCATATGATGGTGGAATTTGTATCCTCGGATGGTCTGCAAAAGCTTTTATCTGCCGCACATGATGCCGGTATCCTAATCACGGATGTTCAGCAGAGGGTGATTAACATGGAAGAATTTTACCAGCAGGTCTTTCGGAGAACCACATGATTGCCTTCTATATTCAGGAATGCAGGCGTGTGCTTTCCCGCAAATATACCTATTGTATCCTGATGGCCATGCTCGCCTTTCTTCTCCTTCACATACCCTATTATCACCTGCAGGCAAGCAGCTATATGCAGAAAGAAAGAAATCAGGCCTATGCAGATGCCTATCTTCTTTACAGCTCCTTACACAATGCTGTTCAGGATAAAGCAGCAGCTGCGGAAAATTTCTACCAGAAGGAATACGAGGATTACTATCTGCTGATGCAGATTTACGATTCCAAACGCTATGCGGAAAGTCTGGATCAAAAGCTGCGAGTGCAGCACGGTATTTATATAAGAGAAATTGAATGGATGAAGGAAAACCATGAGTTTGTGCTCAACTATGAGCTACAGGAGCGAGAGCGGCAGGCAGTCTGGACCACCTATATGCTGGGGCATAAGCTGCTTCCCTATGCTACCCCATTTGAAAATCAGACTTCAAATTTTTTCTATCAGCTGCTGCACGGCAATGTATCGCTGCTCGTTCTCTTTCTGCTTGCGGTAAGTATCGTTCCCATGATTGTGTGCAGAGATTTTGAGGAGGATGTGTACAAGCTCATCTATACCACTGCTATATCAAGAGAACGTATTCTGCTTGCCAAGCTGCTTGCGGCGATTACGATGATAGCCGGCTTTTTGGTCGTCGCTTCTGGTACTGTCGCGCTTGTGACCTGGCTGCTGTATGGCGGCGGTTCACTGGCTTATCCCTATCTGATGGAGAATGGCTCGCTGATTACGGCAGGCACTTATCTTGCCTCCTCCCTCCCATTGTATCTGTTTACGTTGCTTTTCCTGACTATTTTAATGTTTCTGTTTTCCTGCCTGTGTCGCAAACAGGTGGATACCTGTATTTATTTCGGTCTTTTGATGGCATTGCTGTACGTCTGTATGGAATATCAACTATTTGCGAAGCTGCAGGCGTGGATTCCCTGCTTTTATATACAGGGCAGCCGTATTTTAAGCAATGAGATGGGGATATCTGTTGCACAGGCAGTGCTGCGCTGCAATGTATACAGTGCGGGTGTAGTGCTGGGGCTTTGTGCTTATTTTCGCAGAATCGATATCAGAAAAGACTGAGCTTATACGAATTGCGGCTGCGTTTAGACTGCCGTTTGTTGTATGCGCACAGTGCGAGCAGTCATACACGCCTTCACACAATATCTTGGGGATTTATCTCTCTTGCTAAGCTTTGAGGGGCATTGCTTTCGGTTTTGCTATATTTTTCTCTGATATGGAAAGCTGCTTGAGGGCTCGGGCACGCTGTTATGCGAATCCAAACGGAAGATTTACTTTTATAAGCGTGGTGAAAGAAATCAGGGGTTTTTGCTACTGCTTGCTGTCAGAACCAAAGCAGCTTGCTACAATTCTGTTTTCAGCACGTAGCTTATATCCTCCCGGCAGTGCAGAGCTCGTATGGCTGCATGTAATTTGTGAAAAAAACAGTTGCAATTCCAATCGAATCATATTACAATACTAAGTACCGCGGTTTCGTGGTATTTTCATGCGTGGGAGAAGGAGGCAACCCTTCATTCTGACCACTGCATAAGACTTTTTAAATATAGGAGGAATGTCTTGTGAGTAAGAAAGTTGCAAAAGTTTGTAAACTTCAGTTCCCTGCAGGGGGAGCTAGACCGGGACCTGCACTGGCTTCTGCCGGTATCAACATGCCGCAGTTCTGTACAGCATTCAACGATGCTACAAAAGAGCGTGCTGGTGATGTCGTTCCAGTTATCATTACTGCATACGAGGACAAGAGCTTTGACTTCGTAATCAAAACAACTCCGGCTGCTATGATGATCAAAAAAGCTGCTGGAATCAAAAAAGCTTCAGGTAACCAGAAAGAGATCGCTGGAAAAATCACAGTAGATCAGCTGCGTGAAATCGCAGAATACAAAATGCCAGACTTAAACGCTAACGATGTGGAAGCTGCTATGCGTATCGTCGCAGGTACTGCTAAAAACATGGGTGTTGAAGTTGAAGGTTTTGAATAAGAAAGGCGGAAAACAAAATGGCAAAATTCGGTAAAAAATATGTAGAAGCTGCTAAAAAAGTTGATCGCACGAAAACTTATTCAGTAGCCGAGGCAGTAAAATTAGCAAAAGAAACAAACATCGCTAAATTCGACGCATCTGTTGAAGTTAGCTTCAAATTAAATGTGGATCCTCGTCACGCTGATCAGCAGATCCGTGGTGCGATGGTGCTTCCACACGGAACCGGTAAAACACAGAAGGTCTGTGTTATTACACAGGGACCAAAAGAGCAGGAAGCGAAAGATGCCGGTGCAGATTTCGTTGGTGGAAAAGAACTGCTGGAAGACATCCAGAAGGGATGGTTCGACTTCGATGTAATCGTTGCGACTCCGAACATGATGGGTGAGCTTGGTAAGCTGGGACGTCTGTTGGGACCAAAGGGCTTAATGCCAAACCCTAAGACTGGTACAGTTACCATGGATGTAGCAAAAGCTGTTGAAGATATCAAAAAGGGTAAAGTTGAATACCGTGTTGACAAAGAAGGAAATATCAACCTGATGATCGGAAAAGTAAGCTTTGACGATGAGAAGCTGGTTGACAACTTCAATGCACTGCTGAAGGTTATCTCAAAAGCACGTCCTGCAGCTGTAAAGGGTACTTACATCAAAAACCTGGTAATCTCCACTACCATGGGACCTGGTGTCAAAGTAGCTGTTGAAAAATAACGATCGACAAAGTCTCGTTAGCAGGTTAAAATATCAGATGTTATCAATATACCATAGACAGTAACGGCCTTATGGCTTAATCATGTTACCGAGGTAAAAGTTAGATACTAAACTTTCACCCGTAGTCTGTCTATGCCTGCGGGTGTTTTTATATCACTCTTAAAGGGTATATTGTTACATATAAATTTAGGAGGTGTGAAGTTATGAACCAGGCGATTATCGATAGCAAGAAAGCGGTCGTTTCTGAAATTGCTCAGAAAATGAAAGAATCTCAGTCAACTGTTGTTGTTGAGTACCGTGGACTTAGCGTTGCCGAAGTAACCGAGTTACGTAGAAATCTGCGCGAAGAAGGTGTTGAGTTCAAGGTTTACAAAAACTCACTGGCTCAGCGTGCTGCTGTTGAAGCAGGTGCGGATGATCTTACAAAGGATCTGATCGGACCAAACGCCATCGCATTCGGTGGTGACGCAGTTGCTCCTGCGCGTGTTCTGGCAAAATTCGCTAAGAAACATGAACACTTGGTATTGAAAAGCGGAATCGTAGAAGGAAAAGTTGTTGGTGTAGATACCATTAAAGAACTGTCCAGTCTGCCGAACCGTGAAGGTATGTTATCAATGCTGTTAAGCTGTCTGCAGTCTCCAGTACGTGGATTTGCATGTGCTGTTAAGGCAGTGGCTGACGCAAAAGACGGAGGTTCTGCTGAAGAAGCAGCTCCACAGGAATAAACTTACAGGAGGAAAATGAAAATGGCAAAATTAGCACAGGAAGATATCTTAGCTTACTTAGAAGAAGCTACCATCTTAGAACTTAACGAATTAGTAAAAGCAATCGAAGAAAAATTCGGTGTAACAGCTGCTGCACCAGTTGCTGTAGCTGCTGTAGCAGACGACGCTGCTGCTGCAGGACCTAGCGAAGTAACTGTAACTCTGACTGACATCGGTGGAACAAAGGTTGCTGTCATCAAGGCAGTACGTGAAATCACTGGTTTAGGTCTGGTTGACGCTAAGGGTCTGGTTGACAAGGCACCAAGTGTAATCAAGGAAAACATCAAACCGGAAGAAGCAGAAGAAATCAAGAAGAAACTGATGGACGCTGGTGCTTCTGTAGAAATCAAGTAATTCATACTTACACATTTTACAAACAACAAAAAGCCGAAAGGCTTTTTGTCACCTAAAAAGGCGGGATAACGATGGATCATTACTTTACAGATAATCGTCATTTAGCAGAAAACCGGAAGGAAATATCTTTCCGGTTTTGGTGTTTTAACGTTTCTTTTATTACCGATAACGGCGTATTCTCCAAAGACAGTGTTGACTTTGGGACACGGGTACTGCTGAACACGCTGCATGAGCATGAGGCTGAGCTGGGAAATCAACTTCTGGACATGGGTTGCGGCTATGGTGTTGTGGGAATTGTCTCAAAAAAGGCATGGCCGGATAAGCAGGTTGAAATGGTGGATGTAAATCCCAGGGCGGTAGCACTTGCCAGGGACAATGCTGAAAAAAATAAGATCGAAGCAAACATTCATGTGTCCGATGTATATGAACAGGTAAGTGGGAATACTTTTACTGATATCATAACAAATCCTCCGATTCGTGCCGGTAAAAACGTCATCTATAAAATCTTCGAGGAGGCATGGGAGCATCTTGCGGATCAGGGTACACTGTGGGTTGTGATCCGTAAACAGCAGGGAGCTCTCAGCGCTGTGACGAAAATAAAAGAAGTGTTTGGAAATTGCGATATCATTCACAAGGAAAAAGGATATTTCATACTAAAAGCAAAAAAAGCATTGACAATTTGACAAACAGTTGATATTATAATAAATTGCATAATACTAAAATATTAAAATGGGTTTTTATGCCTTATTTTGATAGGTGAAACTTGTAGAAAGGATGGCGTACATGGACAAAAAACAGCCTTATCGTATTGTCGCTTCCGGTAAAAAGGCAGAGCGTCGAGACTACTCAAAAGTAAGCGGGCATCTGGAACTGCCAAACCTGGTAGAAATCCAGACAGACTCCTTCGAGTGGTTCAAGAACGAAGGAATTGGGGAAGTTTTTAATGAGATTTACCCGATTCAAAACTATGGAGGAAATATCAAGCTGAAATTCGCTGGCTATGAATTTGGAGAGCCGAAATTCAATGCGGAGGAATCAATGTATCGCGAATGTAATTTCGCGGCACCTTTGAAAGCCCGTATGGAGCTTGAAATTACAGATAACACAACTGGTGAGGTTATCAACAAGTGGGAGGATGTCTTCCTTGGGGACTTCCCGCTGATGACGGAAACCGGTACCTTTATTATCAATGGAGCGGAGCGTGTCATCGTTTCGCAGATCGTGCGTTCCCCGGGTGCGTACTTTTCCACTGGTTATGAGGAAAAAACAGGGAAGGAATCCTTTGCCTGTGAATTGATTCCAAGCCGCGGAACATGGCTGGAGTTTCTGACAGAAGTGAAAAAGGCGTCTACAGGACGTGTTTTAAACATGAGCATTGACCGGAAACGTAAAATGCTGTCTTCTATTCTGTTTAAGGCGATCGGTATGTCTGTGGATCTTGACAGAAGTGAGGATGCACATGACACGATGCAGATCAAAACCTTCCTGAAGGCTATGGGAAGAGATATCGTGGAAAATGTCGCGATCGATGATGAGGATCGCGAGTTCATGAATCTGTACCTTACATTATATGCATCCTTCTTCGGCAAATACGAAGAAATTGAAAACACACTGATGGCAGATAAGGTCAAGACAACACAGGAGGCGTTACTGTCCATTTACGAAAATCAGCGTTCTGATGAAATCCCGACACTGGATGGCTCCATTACACTGATGAATGCGAAGTTCTTTGATCCGCGTCGTTACGACCTGACAAAGGCTGGACGCTATAAGCTGCGTAAGAAGCTGAACGCGATCAACCGTGTTGATAAGCATCATCTTGCACAGGATATTCTGGATGCGGATGGCAATGTATTTATGGCCAGCGGTACCATGGTCAATCGCGATGAGCGTAATGCGCTTCGCACAGAGCTGGAAAAAGGTATGCATGTCAATGCATTCCCGTTCAATCCATTGTTCAATCATCCGGATAAGGTATATGTACCAAGCAGCAATCACCTCGGTCTTGTCGGACGTGTTCTGGCAGGCGATGTGGAGCTGGAAGACGGTACACTGTATGAAGGAAGCATTCTGAGTGAACAGGATGTGGAGGCTATTGTCAAGGGTGTGGAAAAGGTAGCTGTTCATGGCGGCATCATCGCCAAGAAGGTTGCTTTGACAAGCGCGAATGTGAATGCTGTATTGAACTACGGACAGAGAATGTACGCGTTTGCCCGTTTGACGGATGCAAATGGAGAAGATGTAGTCAACGAGGAAGGCGATTTCTTCGTGGATGGCTATACGCCTCGCCACAAGCCGGAAGCACTCAGTGTGACTGCCGTAGATGAAATCAAAGCAAAGGTCAACAACGGTGCTGTATTATATGCATGGTTAGTGGGAGCTGCGATTCAGGAAATCCTGATTCGTGACCACGACGGTGCAGTAGTTAAGGTTATGGGAAATGACCCGTATGCTGACAAGCACACCATTACTATTTCCGATATGTATGCATTCTATGCCTACAATCTGAACAATATGGAGGGCGTTGGAGATACCGATGATATCGATATGCTGGGGAACCGTCGTATCCGATCCGTTGGAGAGCTGATTCAGAATCAGTTCCGTATCGGTTTAAGCCGTATGGAGCGTGTGGTTAAGGAGCGTATGTCCATTGCGGATATCGCGACCCTGACACCGAAGAAGTTGACCAATATCCGTCCGCTGACAGCGGCAATCAAGGAGTTCTTCTCCTCTTCTCAGCTGTCTCAGTTCATGGACCAGCAGAATCCGCTTGCTGAGCTGACAAACAAGCGCCGTATTTCCGCATTGGGACCTGGTGGTATCACCCGTGATCGTGCGAGCTACGAGGTTCGTGACGTTCACAGCTCTCACTATGGGCGAATCTGTCCAATCGAGACACCGGAAGGTCCAAACATCGGTCTGATTTCCAACCTGACGACGTATGGAAAAATCAATGAATACGGCTTCATTCAGACTCCGTACCGTATCGTGAATGCGGATGGAACTGTACAGGAAGAGGCACTTTACCTGTCTGCGGATGAAGAAGCCGATTATGTTATCGCACAGGCCAACGAGGTTGTTGAAGGCCGCCTGATCAATGAGCATGTCGTAGCGCGTAAAGCCGGAGATACCATCATCGCAAGACGTGAAGAGGTAGAACTGGCCGACGTCTCTCCGAAACAGATCGTATCCGTTGCGACTGCCTGTGTACCGTTCCTGGAAAACGATGATGCTTCCCGTGCCCTCATGGGTGCGAACATGCAGCGTCAGGCCGTTCCTCTGCTGCAGCCGCATTCTCCATATGTCGGAACCGGTGTAGAGTTCAAAATTGCAAAGGACTCCGGAGTCGGTATCGTCGCAAGAGAAAACGGTGTCGTGGAATATGTTGACTCTCAGAGAATCATCGTCAGTGAGAATGACGGAAACCGCAGAGAATACCGTCTGCGTAAATTCCAGCGTTCCAACAACGGAACCAACATCAACCAGAGTCCGATCATTTCCAAGGGAGAGCGTATCGAAAAGGGTGATATCCTTGCCGATGGTCCATCCATGGAACGCGGGGAGCTGGCACTTGGTCAAAACGTAACCATCGCCTATATGACATGGTACGGATATAACTACGAGGATGCGATCATCATGAGTGAACGTCTGGTTCGCGATGATGTGTATACCTCCATTCATATTGAAGAATACGACATTGACTGCCGTGAAACAAAGCTGGGGCCTGAAGAAATCACCCGCGATATTCCAAACGTGAGTGAAAATGCATGCCGTAATCTGGACAGCCGTGGTATCATCATGGTCGGTGCAGAGGTTATGGAAGGCGATATTCTGGTCGGTAAGGTTACACCGAAGGGGCAGAGTGAAATCTCTCCTGAGGAAAAGCTGCTGCTGGCGATATTCGGTGAGAAATCACGTGAGGTACGTGACAACTCCCTGAAGGTACCGCATGGTGGTGCCGGAATCGTGCACTCCATCCGCGTCTTCAAAAGAAGCGAAGGACACGATCTGCCGCCTGGAGTCAATGAAACAGTAAAAGTATACATCGTTCAGAAACGTAAGATTTCTGAGGGTGATAAAATGGCCGGACGTCACGGTAACAAGGGGGTCATCTCCAAGATTCTTCCGGTAGAGGACATGCCTTACATGCCGGATGGAACACCGGTTGATATCATGCTGAACCCGTTCGGTGTGCCTTCCCGTATGAACATCGGTCAGGTACTGGAAATCCATCTGGGATATGCTGCCAAGAAGCTGGGCGTGAAATTCTCCACTCCGGTATTCGATGGTATCAACAACACCGAGCTGAGCGATATCATGAAGGAAGCGGAAATGACCGTGGATGGAAAACAGGTACTGTATGATGGACGTACCGGTGAACCGTTTGATGAGCGTATTTCAGTCGGCGTCATGTACATGATCAAGCTTGCCCACATGGTTGACGATAAGCTGCATGCCCGTGCAACCGGACCATATTCCTTAGTAACTCAGCAGCCGTTAGGTGGTAAGGCACAAAACGGTGGTCAGAGATTTGGAGAGATGGAGGTTTGGGCACTGGAGGCCTATGGTGCCGCTCATACATTGCAGGAAATCCTGACAGTGAAATCCGATGATATCGTCGGCCGTACAAAGACCTACGAAGCAATCATCAAGGGAAAAGATATTCCGGAACCGGGTATCCCGGAATCCTTCCGCGTATTGAAGCACGAGCTGCAGGCTCTTGCTATCGACGTGAAGATGCTGGATGAAGATGGTAACGAAGTAGATATCAGCAAGGAGGACAACAGCGAAGCAGCTGCAACTCTGCCTCCGATTCCTGCCGCTGAGCCTGTCGGTGAGGAAGACATCAATGATCTGGAAGTAGAAGAGGAAGATGCTGTCGCAGATGACGAATCCGAAGATGAAATTCTTCTGGATGACGATGCAGAGGCTGATGACTTCATAGAAGATGAAGACATTGAGCTGAGCTATGATGAAAACGAAGAGGAGGCGTAAGTAAATGAGTGTTAATAATTTTGCCTCAATTCAGGTAAGCCTGGCTTCACCTGATAGAATCCACGAATGGAGTCATGGTGAAGTAAAGAAACCAGAGACGATCAACTACCGTTCTCAGAAGCCTGAAAGAGATGGATTGTTCTGTGAAAGAATTTTCGGACCGAGCAAGGACTGGGAATGTTATTGTGGAAAATATAAGAAGGTACGCTACAAGGGAGTTGTATGTGACCGTTGTGGTGTAGAAATAACAAAATCCAGCGTTCGTCGTGAGCGTATGGGACACATTGAGCTTGCGGCTCCGGTTGCGCACATCTGGTATCTGCGCGGTATTCCAAGCCGTATGGCACTGCTGCTGGATGTAACACCGAAGCAGCTGGAAGAGGTTGTGTACTTCGTATCCTGGATCGTTACTGATCCTAAGGATACAAAGCTGGAATACAAGCAGGTGCTCTCTGAACGTGAGTACCGCGAAAATATGGCAATTTACGGTCCGGGCAGCTTTACTGCCCAGACTGGTGCCGAGGCTGCGCTGACGCTGCTGACAGAGGTTGACCTGGAAGCGGAATTCAAGCATATTCAGGATGCACTGCAGTCTGCACAGGGTGAAAAGCGTAAAAAGCTGATCAAGCGTCTGGATACCGTAGAAGCCTTCCGTAACTCAGACAATAAGCCGGAATGGATGGTCATGACGGTAATTCCGGTAATCCCGCCTGATCTGCGTCCGATGCTGCAGCTGGATGGTGGACGTTTTGCGACAAGCGATCTGAACGATTTGTATCGCCGTGTCATAACACGTAACAACCGTCTGAAAAAGCTGCTGGAGCTGGGAACCCCGGCTATCATCGTGCAGAATGAGAAGCGAATGCTGCAGGAAGCGGTGGATGCGCTGATTGATAACGGACGTCGTTCCAAACCAATCACTGGTGCTGGTGGACGTGCATTAAAATCTCTGTCACACTCCCTAAAAGGAAAACAGGGACGTTTCCGTCAGAACCTGCTGGGTAAGCGTGTTGACTTCTCCGGACGTTCTGTTATCGCGGTCGGACCGGATTTGAAAATGTATCAGTGCGGTCTGCCTCGTGAAATGGCAATTCAGCTGTTCAAGCCGTTTGTCATCAATGAAATCGTAAATAAAGAAATTGCAAGCAATCCGAAGACTGCGGAGAAGCTGATCGATCGTCAGGATCCACGTATCTGGGATATTGTGGAAAGTGTCATTGACGGCTATCCGGTTCTGATGAACCGTGCGCCTACGCTGCACCGTCTGGGAATCCAGGCCTTCAAGCCGAAGTTGGTTGAAGGACGTGCTATGCGTCTGCACCCGCTGGTATGTACTGCCTTCAACGCCGACTTTGACGGTGACCAGATGGCTGTCCACGTACCATTGAGTGAAGAGGCAAGAGCCGAGGCACTCGTCATGATGCTTGGTAGCAACAACATCCTTGGTCCAAAGGATGGAAAGCCAATCGTTACACCTGGTCAGGATATGGTCATGGGAAACTTCTATCTGACGATGGAGGAAACCGCAGAGGAATTCTATCAGGAGGCCGACCGCTACAATGCCGTTGACTGCCCGAAATCCGCTGCAATCTGGACGCGCTATGGTGATAATGAGGGACATGTGTTTGGCAGCATCAATGAGATTCTGATGGCATATCAGACACAGCAGATTCATCTGCATTCCCGTATTGCCATTCCTGCCCGTGCTTTACACAAGGAAAGCTTTACAGAAGAACAAAATAGAAAATACCTGCTGACAACCGTTGGTAAGGTAATCTTCAACAATATGTTCCCAACCGACTTCCCGTTCCTAAACGAAGTCAGTGCGGAAAACTTTGTCGCAACACCGGAGCGTTTCTTCCTGGAAATGGGAAAAGACGTGAAGGAAGCTATCAAGTCCATGCCGGTAACCGCGGCTTTCAAAAAGAAAGACCTCGGAAAAATCATCGGTGAAATCTTTAAACGCTATTCCACAGAGAAAACAAGTGAGATCCTTGACCAGATCAAGGATATGGGATTCCAGTATTCCACCGTTGCCGGTGTTACCGTATCCCTGTCCGATATCGAGGTCGCACCGCACAAGGAAGAGCATGTGGAATATGGAAAACAGAAGGCCGAAGAGCTGAAAACACTGCGTAAAAAGGGTAAGCTTACCATGATGGAATGGGAGCGTCACCTGAATAAGCTGTGGGCGGATGTCAAGGATGATATCGCTGAGGAGCTGCTGGGAAACCTTCCTCGTAAAAATCCAATCAGTATGATGGCGCGTTCCGGTGCCCGTGGTAATACCTCCAACTTTACACAGCTGGCTGGTATGCGTGGTCTGATGGCAAAGCCAAACCAGTCCAAGTCTGCCAAAGGTGAATATGTTCCTACCATCATAGAGGTTCCGATCTACTCCTGTTTCCGTGAGGGTCTGAACGTGTCCGAGTTCTTTATCTCCACTCACGGTGTGCGTAAAGGTCTGACCGATACCGCGCTGAAAACAGCCGAGTCTGGATATCTGACACGTCGTCTGGTTGACGTAGCACAGGATGTTATCGTTAAGCAGGAGGACTGTGGTACGGATAAGGGCTACTGGGTGGAAGCAATCGTTGACCGTAAGACAAATACGATCATCGAGAGTCTGTTTGACCGTCTGGTAGGACGTTACAGCAAGCAGGAAATCACGGATCCGAAGACCGGTGAGGTCATTCTGGAAAGTGATGAATTTATTACCGATGCACTTGCGCAGAAGGTTGTCGACGCCGGTGTTGAGGGAATGTATATCCGTAGTGCATTTACATGTAAATCCATCTATGGAGTATGTAAGAAATGTTACGGCCGCAATATGGCAACCGGCAAGGATGTCGAAGTCGGAGAGGCTGTTGGAATCATGGCTGCACAGTCAATCGGTGAGCCTGGTACACAGCTGACCATGCGTACCTTCCATACCGGTGGTGTGGCAAGTGCCGACGGTGGAGATATCACACAGGGTCTTCCTCGTGTCGAGGAGCTGTTTGAGGCTCGTTGTCCAAAGGGTGTTGCCGTGCTGGCACAGATCACAGGTGAAATCACCGATGTTCATCAGATTGATACAGGATATGAAGTTACCGTATCCAATGATAAAGAAAGTATTGTCCACAAGGTTACCCTGATCCAGGCAATTCGTCCTTGGATGAAGGTGGGAGCACATGTGGAAGCCGGTGACAAGATTACCGAGGGTCAGGTTGATCCGAAGGAGCTGTTGAAGGTTGCCGGTGTACGTCAGGTACAGAACTACATTCTGAAGGAAGTCAAGAAGGTTTATCAGAGTCAGGGTATCGAAATCAGTGACAAGCACGTTGAAGTTATGATTCGTCAGATGCTTCGCAAGGTTGTCGTACTGGAAGGTAACGATACGCATCTGAATCCTGGTGTCCAGATTTCTCTGACGGAAATCACGAAGATCAACCGTAAGGCATTGCTGAGCGGTCAGATTCCTGCTACCTTCAAACCGGTATTGCTGGGTATATCCAAGGCGTCTGTCGAAACAGATTCCTTCCTGTCTGCTGCATCCTTCCAGGAAACCACAAAGGTTCTGACAGATGCTGCAATCAAGGGTAAAAAGGATTACCTGATTGGTCTGAAGGAGAACGTCATCATCGGTAAGCTGATTCCTGCCGGAACCGGTGTAGGTGATGAGCGTCCAATGAATCTGATTATTGGAGAAAAGGCAAAAGAACTAAAGGAAATCCGTGAGGAGCGTAACCATAAGGAAGACGATGACAACTTTATGGCGTATGTCCCTGCCGGTCCGGAACGTCTGACCAGTGAAATGGTTCAGCAGATCATGGACGGTGAGGATACCACCTTGGAACAGCCTGCTGTTGAAGTACAGGAATAACATAAAGAAACATGTAGTCGTGGTGCTATACCATACTGCATGTTTTTTCTTATCGGTTTGTAAAAACATATATAAGGTGAAAGAACCGCGAATAGCAGATAAAGCAGAATGAATTTTCAAATAGTCTTGAAAAAGAATTGTATTCTGTTATATAATCATCAATGGATATGCAGCAGTGGCAGAGTTTGGTTTAATGCACCGGTTTCGAAAACCGGCGTGTCATTGACACCGGAGGTTCAAATCCTTTCTGCTGCGCCAGAATACGTAGTAGGTATATGTACATTCCAAAGGAAGGCTCAGATAAGCTCTTGAATAAAGTCCTTTCGATGTATCTATACCTTTTTTATATATTTTTGAGGCATATTGTGCTATATATTTTCATGAAGGACTGCTATCTCAATCTCATATGAAAACGGTGATAACAGTTGCCGGAGTCGAAGGGGATATTATAAAAAAACAGAGGAGGTTACTGTATGAACGTTCATATAAAATCATCATCACTCATTTTGATTGTCAGGTAGATATAGCAGAAGTACCTGTTATCAAGGAAGCACAGCTTGTATATGTAAAAGGGAAAGGTACACTCACAACCCGCTATCATACAGAGTGTAAGTACAATTCTAGTGGCAAGAACGATAATGAATATCGTTATAATAGCCAGATGATGCTGAATGATGTCCCTTTACTACAAGTAAATTCATCAGAATGTCCGACCTGCACCAGTCTATTGGCGACAGGCTATGGTATAGAAAATGCCGGGTGTGAAGAGCTTACCGCCATACAAAATAAGATAAATGCACCCTATTCATCACTAAAGCAATCAATTCTTGATATAACTCCTCTTCTTGGGCTAGTCGATTCAGGACTTTATGTGATTGCGGATGCGGTATGCTATCCAACAGACGGTGCCGGAAATTTCTTTTGGAACACGAGGAATGAGCTCATAGAAAATCCCGCAACTGCGGGTGTATACCTTACAGATCATCTGCGCTATATTAGTGGACACCCTGTTTACCTATATCCGACACAAAGCGCCTCCTGTTTCAATGAGAAGCGGATTGAATATTACATGGATACATTTACAAAGAAAGATAATCATCCTCGTGCCATTGTTTATAATTTCAGTGAGTTTATGAATTTTATCATAGATGGTCATCATAAGGCATGTGCCGCTTTTCTATTGAAAAAGCCGCTGCATTGTATTGTGATTCTTCCATTTACCGGAATGAGCTATAAGCAAACAGCTACAAAAAGTATTCCGGATAAGCTTTGGTTTTCATCTGTTACAGTGGAAGCAAGGGACGTACCCAAAAAGTATATTGCTTTAACAGCAAACCGGAAGGATGTGCCATTTTCTATCCGGGCAGGGACGGTTAATAACCGCGAATGGGAAAAGAAATATAAAGCTTGTGCAGAGGGCTATCCAACATTGACGGAATATGCTGAAATCGTTGCCGCAGATCTTCCTTATGAAAAGCCTATGGAAACTGCATTGATTATAGACTGCTTAAACGATATAACAGCTGTGAATCAGCAGAGACTGGAAGCAATCCTGTATGTTATGAAATTACACAAGGATGAAAGATTGAAACAGGTAGCCATGCAATGCGCCAAACGGTTGCCATCAGGAAAAGTGAAAAAAATTGCCTATCAGCTTTTAGCAGATATCAAGCATGATGCAGATATAGAAAAATTATTCATTGACTATATTGTGGCATGTGAGGATTCCCACGATGTTGTGCTGCCGATCGTACAGGCGTATTGGGAGGAAGAAAATTAAAATTATAAGAACGAACAGGAGCAGGCATTGCTGTTTCTGTTTTTTTATAAGGAGCGAGAAATAGGAATCACATTTACAAACCGCTTCAGGAGGAACTCCTAATGAATCCAAAGTATGTATTCCGTATCTCAGGACAGCTGTGGCTTTTCTGCTTCCGGGTGAATCACAGGCTCACATACATTCACTTACCCATAAAACAACTATCCGCGAAGAGATGGATAGCTCCTGCACAAAATCCTATACATGCTTTCCCCTAGTAACAAGACTCTAACCTGCAGTATAGGGCTCTAAGCACATATAGCACAACCCGGTAAAGTATGATAAAATCGTTATAAGTATACGAAATTCGCAAAACATATAAGTAGAAAGCAGGAGGTCATCGTATGGGAAAAGAGAAAGACAGCTATATGCACGTGTTTACACAGCCAAGTAAAGACTGGATCGCCCATACGTTTTCTGCGCCGACTGCAGTACAACAGGAGGCATGGCCTGCGATAGCGGAAGGCGGTTCTGTTTTGATCAGCGCACCGACAGGAACAGGAAAGACAATCTCTGCCTTTCTGGTGTTTGTTGATAAGCTGCAGGCATTGGCAAATCAGGGAAAGCTGAAAGAACAGCTGTATCTCATCTATGTATCACCTTTAAAATCCCTTGCACAGGATATCCGGGAAAATCTGAATAAACCCTTATCCGGCATCGCTCAGGAACCAAACGGGCAGGGGGCAGCGGAAATCACAGTAGGCATACGGACCGGTGATACACCACAAAGAGATCGCCAGCGAATGATTAAGCATCCGCCTCATATTTTGATCATTACACCAGAATCCTTATATTTAATGCTGACAAGCACAGGTGGGCAAACAATATTACACACGGCAGAGGCATTGATCATCGATGAGCTGCATGCGCTCATTGATACAAAACGCGGTGCGCATCTTATGCTTTCTGTCGCAAGACTAGAGAAGCTGTGCAAACGAAAGCTACAGCGCATCGGGTTGTCTGCGACGATTGAGCCGCTGCAGACAGCTGCTGATTATCTGTCTCTGGATGCAGTAAGCATCATAGCTCCCCACATGCAGAAGCAAATACATATCGAGGTCAATGGCTTGACTCCTGCGCTGGGCAGAAGAAAGGATCCTGTCTGGGAAGAGCTTGCAGAAAATGTCTATGCAAAATGTCTGGAATGCAGGAGCGTCATCGCTTTCTCTGAGGGCCGCAGATATGCTGAAAAGCTGGCATATTATGTAAATCAGCTTGGCGGTGAGGATTTTGCGCGCGTACATCACGGCAGTATGTCAAAGGAACAGCGTCTGGAGGTAGAGGCAGCTCTGAGAAACGGCACCCTTCGTCTGCTCTGCGCCACCTCCTCCATGGAGCTAGGAATTGATGTGGGTAGCATCGATCAGGTTTTACAGATTGGCTGCCCGCGCTCCATATCCAGTACGATGCAGCGTCTTGGACGCGCCGGCCACAATCCGGGACGGATTAGCTATATGTTTATGTATCCCCGAACCTCACA
Organism: Clostridium sp. DFI.1.208; assembly: GCF_024463855.1. Classification (NCBI taxonomy): domain Bacteria; kingdom Bacillati; phylum Bacillota; class Clostridia; order Eubacteriales; family Clostridiaceae; genus Clostridium; species Clostridium sp. DFI.1.208. The sequence goes on from NZ_JANGCA010000035.1 coordinate 47,667, forward strand.
GGAAACGCTGTTTTGCGGAATGAGTGCAGCAGTTGCGAAGGCAGGCGGTATTGAACAGGCATCTCCGCCAAAGAAATGTCTGGATGTTCTGGCGCAGCAGCTTGTCTCCATGGCTGCAGTATCAAGCGGTACGCATAGGGAGTTTGAAAGGAAATGGCATCTTAGCAAAATTGCCTATACGATTGATGATGTCATGGAGCTTTTGCAAAGCACCTATACCTTCTGCGATGTTAGTAAACAGGAGGTGATCGGTATTCTGTGCATGCTGGCAGGGGATTATGAGCACAAAAGAGAGGTGCCTGTTCGTCCGCGTATTCTCTATGACCGTGTACACGGCTGTGTTCTTGCGGATCCCTACAGCAGAATGCTTGCTGTCGCTGCTGGTGGAACCATACCGGATAAAGGCATGTATATAGCAAAAACCGAAGACGGGGTCAAGGTCGGTGAGCTGGATGAGGAATTTGTTTATGAAACCCGACTGGGCGATCGCTTCATGCTGGGGGCAAATGCATGGCAGGTGGTTGGCATGGATAAAGACAGCGTAGTTGTCACACAGACCTATTCACAGGGTGCCCGACTACCCTTCTGGAAAGGTGAAATCAAGGGGCGCAGTCTGAAAACAAGTCTGGCCTTCGGTGCTATTATGAGGAAGCTGTCAGAGGCTTACCAGCAAAATACACTGCCACAGGAATTGCAGGCACTGGGGCTGGATGCTGCAGCTGTTGAACATACAAGCGAGTTTTTAAAGCGGCAGATTAAGGCAACCGAGATTCTGCCGGATGATCAGACGATATTGATCGAGCATTTCAAAGATTCCACAGGGAGTCCCCAGGCGATGCTGCATACCATGTTTGGAAGAAGAGTCAATGCGCCACTTGCCTTGCTTTTACAGGATGCGGCACAGAGAATGAACGGAACACATATCGGTTGCGTGGACGAAGAAGACGGTATTCTGTTATATTCCTATGGAGAGGGGAAAATCGAAGAGGGACTGCTGTATACCATCGACCCGGATGCAGTTCAGAAAGTTTTGGAAATCATGCTGCCGCTTACACCTGTTTTCAGTATGAATTTCCGCTATAATGCTGCCCGCGCTCTCATGATGGGAATGCGCAGAAACAAACGACAACCCTTGTGGATGCAGCGACTTCGCAGCACGGAAATGCTGGAAGCCCTGCTGCAGGAGGAGCAGCATCCCCTGATATTGGAAACCAAACGTGAATGCATGGAGGATCAATGGGATTTGAAGGGTTTGCTAAAAGTCCTATATGCGATTCGCAGCGGGGATATCCATGTCCATGAAATGCAGCTGGATACCCCTTCTCCGCTATCACTGCCCTTGCAATGGCGGGTAGAGGCTGCGGAAATGTATGAATATACACCGACAACACCGCGCATTCATCAGGCAGTATATGAGGAATTGCAGCAATTGGAACAGATAAAGCCCTCTCTAGAGGCCCTGCAGCATACCGGAAAGCGGAAAAAGACAATTCAAAATGCCAATGCGCTGCATACTCTGCTGATGATGGAAGGGGATATGACAGCGCAGGAGATCAAGGAGGTATGTGCAGAAGGAATGGATGGTAAGCCTGCTGAGCATAGAATTGCGGACTGGCTGCATGAACTAACTGCACAGGGGTTGATCACCTACATTGAACCCGGACTCTGGATTGCTGCAGAACAGCGTGAGGAGTATGCACAGGCGTTGGCAGAGCACGATGCAAACGCAGGCATGCATATCATTCGCCGTATGCTGTACTATCGGCAGACACAGACGCTAAAGCAGATTCAGGAACGTTATCTCCCTCAAGAGGAGACAGTACAATCCTGGCTGCAGCAGCTATGTCGCAAAAAAGAAGCGGTAGAGGATGATGGCTGCTATTATCATTTTAAACAGTATGAGAGAGCAAGAAAGCAAACAATTCAGAATTTACGCACCCAGGCTGCTACACAGCCCTCCCATCGGTATGCTGCACTCCTTGTCAACCGTGTTCTTCATAATGCTCCTGCCAAAGAGCAGCTGAAGGATACACTTGCTTTATTCTGCAATCAGAGATTTACGGCTTCTTTGTGGGAAAGTGTTTTATTGCCCGCTCGAATAAACGGCTATCAGCCGGAGCTGCTGGATCAGGAGCTGGCACAGGGTGAATTTTTCTGGAAGCTGCATCCGGATGGTACGCTAAGCTTTCATCGTTATGAGGATATCGACTGGGAACAGCCGGTAGCTGCCGCAAGTGACAGCTGTGAGGATCTGCAAACAGAGGAAATGCAGGAACAACGAATTTATCAAAGACTCTGTCTGCAGGGAGCGAGCTTTCTGCATGCGCTCAACAGAATACCGCAGGCAGGGGATGTGCACGCCAATCTGCTGAAGCTGGCAGAGCGGGGACTTGTCTGTGCAGACAGTTTTACACCGGTGCGTCAGTGGCTGAATCAAAAGAAACTGAAAAAGGCATCCACAAAGCAGCAGCTTCATGCCCGAGCGTATGCGATGTCATCCGGAAGGTGGGACATTATCCGTCCTCGAAAGCCCATCACGGCAGAGGCTTTGATTCAGGCATGCTTTCAGGAGTATGGAATCGTATGCAGAGAGACCTTTCGCATAGTTCAACAGCAGATGGAACAGGAACAAGGCTTTAGCTGGAGAGAGGCTCTGGACCTGCTCAGTATCTGGGAATTTACCGGTCGTGTTCGCAGAGGCTATTTTGTGAAAGGACTGTCCGGTACGCAGTTTATATGGAAGCAGGAATATGAAGGCAGCATGCATATGCTGGCTCACCCCAAGCAGCAAATCTGCTGGTTAAATGCGCAGGACCCTATGCAGCCGTGGGGAAAGCTGCTGGAGCATACGGCTTCTGCAGCCTTTATGAATATAGCAGGAACAGCAGTGGCTCTGGCAGGAGGCCTTGTGGTCATGGTCTTTGAACGACAGGGAAGTACGTTAAAAATCTTTGATATAAATCTTGCTGAGGAAGCCCTGTGTGCATTTGTACAGGCATATCGTAAGCAGCATATCTATCCGGATAAAAAACGTCTGCTTGTGAAAGAATATCCGAAAGAGTCAGAAGCTCTGCTAAAAAAGGCTGGATTTTATAAAGATATGCTGGATTATATGCTGTATCGCTAGCGTAGCAGGAAAGAAACAGGCACTCTCATAATTCTTGCTTATGGGAAAGGGCGTTTAGATACTATGGAATCATACGGCAGTTCTGAATTTCCTACCTTGGGAGCTGCTTATAAAGCAACACATCTTTATTTGCAGCTCCTATGCAGGCGCATCGGAATGGAAATTTCAAGAGGGAGTCATAGTAGAGGAATTCGACAACGTCTGATCCTGCATGCATAACCACAGGCATCTCGTACAGGGGAAGCCTATGGCGATAAGTGTGACATAGGGGCAGCAGTATCTACGGGGAACTCATAAAAACGATACGATTCCATCTGAATGATCGTTGTACGAAGAAACGGGTTATGCAGATAGAATGAGGCTGATGAATGGAGAAAATATGGAGGTTAGCGCGATGCTTTCAGTATGATAGCAAACCGGCTGATTGGTTTTGCAGCTTACAGGATAAAAGCTGACAGGCAGAGCATCTACAACCTTTTTTTCAAATTACTGGAGGAAACCGGAGTATATGCAGGAAAGGGGAAGGGAAAGCTGCCTTTTGGTAGGAATTTCGTGCATAAACAGATAAGAAATTGAAAAAATGTTACATTTATAGTGGTTTAAAATAAAAAAGGCAAAAAAATAGAAAAAAAGAGTAGAAAATCGTTGACAATAATCTTTAAAAGAGGTATTATATACAGGCACCGAACGAAAGAACGGCGCACGAAATAGAAATTTCGGTCTTTGAAAACTGAACAGGAAACGTCAATTATTTGAGAAAACAATATTCTCGGTATAACGATAACTAAAATGAAATTCAAACGCAAGTCATGCGTTAGAGCTAAATCAA
>NZ_JANGCA010000350.1:0-255 GCF_024463855.1 Clostridium sp. DFI.1.208
AATTTATTTCTAATAGTGAGGGCTACCACTTTGACGAAAGCAAGTTTGATGATTTCGACACCGCAAAGACTGTTTATATCGGTGCTGGTAAATCGGGATTATCCTACCGCTTTTATGATAAGGATAAAGAAGTCTGTTCAAAACATAATAAGACACTTGATGAAGTCGGCAGTTGGAAACGGACAGAAATGCAACTGCGTGATGATAAGGCTCATGTTTTTGCCATGACATTCAAAGACAGACCGCTGGAACTTG
>NZ_JANGCA010000351.1:0-252 GCF_024463855.1 Clostridium sp. DFI.1.208
AGAAGCTTTCTTTGTTTTTCAGCTTCTTCCCCAATACGGTGATGCTCGTATCCTGCAGATACTCCCCCAGTGTCAGTGGATAGGTATCCGCTTCCTCTTTGATCTTCTTTCCTTCCAGGAGTCCGCAGTCGATCATGTAATTCTGCCATGCGAGCTCACTCATCACACCCTGCTCTGTTTTCTTCATCTCTCCATCCTTGAAATAGAAGAACTGCGGCGTGCTTCCGCTGAAGGCAGGGATGAGCTTCTGGA
>NZ_JANGCA010000352.1:0-251 GCF_024463855.1 Clostridium sp. DFI.1.208
ATACACAAGCAGCAAACGGGGAAGTATGGGCAATGCTTACCAGCGACACGAAGCTTGACCAGATGAAGGTGACCGTACCGATCCGCCTGCACTTCGCTGTACTGAACAAGGAAACTGGTGCAGCAGATGCTCCATTGCAGTTCAAGGCACCGCATAAAGACAAGTATGCGATCGCAGTCGATAAGGATTCCTCAGTAGGAGTCAAGGTGACAGCGGTGAAGTTCGAGAAGCCATTGAACGGAGCATGGACG
>NZ_JANGCA010000353.1:0-250 GCF_024463855.1 Clostridium sp. DFI.1.208
TCAAGGAGCCATAAGGCAGGGTGGAGATTTTCCGCTAGGAAAATACAACCCGGTCCTTGAGTGAGGAAGCAGAAGCGGTATTCCATACCTACATGGCAACTTGCCATGTAGCCTGCCGGCAGATATGGAATAATGAAGAAAGTGAATATGTCAGGAGTCTAACTGATCATGCATACCAGCTCTCATATAATTCGCTTCCGTTATATTTATGGGCATATGCATACTCAGTCATTTTGATAGTTCCGTTTTT
>NZ_JANGCA010000354.1:0-250 GCF_024463855.1 Clostridium sp. DFI.1.208
CGGAGCGCAAAAATAGTCCAAAATCGACTTATTTTCGGCTCTGAAAACACAGAAATTCAGTCAAATGTTTTCAAAATGTTTTCACGGAAGTTATAGACATCAAAAAAACCGCTAATATTAGCGGTTTCAGATTGTTGACAAAAGCCTATACCTTTTCGTAAGGACATAGGCTTTTTATTGTATATAGGCAATTTTCGAAATGAAATTGTCTTTTTTTGTATATTTTGAAGGATATATTGAATTTTTTGAT
>NZ_JANGCA010000355.1:0-250 GCF_024463855.1 Clostridium sp. DFI.1.208
GCTGGGAGGAGAAGCAGGAGCATCTGACGATCTATCCGGCACTGATCGAAAAGGCGAAGGAAGAGCAGAAGAACATCGTGATGCGCGTCGTGGACAGAAGCGAAGGGAAGATGCACTACCGATTGCGCATCCTGTATGAGGATGTGAAGGAGCTGAAGGAGGAAGAGCTGCAGTTCGAGTTCGGCGCGAAGTGTGAGCATAAGAAGAGCATGTACCAGATGGCAGGGACGAACGATATCGTGTATCTGTT
>NZ_JANGCA010000356.1:0-249 GCF_024463855.1 Clostridium sp. DFI.1.208
GGAAAACAAAGAGCATTAGGAATTCCAACAGTAGTAGACCGAGTAATCCAACAAGCTATGTCTCAAGTATTAAATAAAATCTATGAGCCAATATTCAGTGAACACAGTTTTGGATATCGCCCAAGAAATGCACAAATGGCAATGGAAGAAGTATTACAATACTTAAATGAGGGATATGAATGGATAGTTGACTTAGACATTGAGAAATTCTTTGATACTGTAAATCAAGATAAGTTAATTTCAATCTTA
>NZ_JANGCA010000357.1:0-248 GCF_024463855.1 Clostridium sp. DFI.1.208
CACAGATCTGTTTTTTCCTGTAAGAACCATACACTGCAGCCAGCGACCACCAGCAGAAGCAATAGGATCATCGGCCACGCTTTCTTCCCCTTCTTCTGTTTCTCTTTTATCTCTTCCATTCTCTCTCTCCTTCCATCGTACCTTTGCATAGGGAAGGAATCCTTTCCTTCCTCATGTAAGAGCACGATGTGCTCTTATGTATGTGATCTCCTTATGCTGCAGGTGCTGCCTCTTCCTTCTGTGCGATC
>NZ_JANGCA010000358.1:0-245 GCF_024463855.1 Clostridium sp. DFI.1.208
GACCAGGATCACGAGCTTCTCCAGCCTTCCCATCGGTATCTTTTTCTTCATTCCCTTACACTCCTTCCATCTCACTGTCCTTCAATACTGCATAGATGATGACCTCTCCTGCGAGCAGTCCCCATTTTCCCCACTGGACCATATGCAGGATACTGCCTTGATATCGCTGCGGTACACACACATACAGACCGCTCTGGATCAGGATGAGCAGGAAGAAGATCCCTGCCATGATGAGCATGCACAGT
>NZ_JANGCA010000359.1:0-240 GCF_024463855.1 Clostridium sp. DFI.1.208
AACTGGTCAATACCCATAATGAAGGCAACAACGAATACCAGTAAAGCCTGAATAATATTTACATCCATGTTGTTTCTCCTTTCAGATTATTAAAGATAATTGTAAGCAAATTGTTATTTGAATAATTCATAAAGAATCACATACAGGTAAGAATAAGCGTTATATAAAAGTAATATGAAATAAAAAGCGGGAAACCATATGTTAGCTACGTGTTCGCAACCGATGATTTCATTATTGCAA
>NZ_JANGCA010000036.1:0-50799 GCF_024463855.1 Clostridium sp. DFI.1.208
TATATCATTTTTGGCATAATAAATGGCAGAAACGTCGACTATTTTTGGGTTTATGAAGTACGTTTCTGCCACAGATATTCTATCAGATTTTAAAAAGACTGTCGACAGTCACTTTGTCAACAGTCTGGCATATACAGAGTATATGTGAATAGCGTTGGAAAAGAGTAGCAGATTGGAATATCGGATAGCGTCTTGTAATGTGAAAGCAGTGCTGGATACCAGTGTGCAAAGCAAAGGACCGTTTGGATGCATATCCTTTGGATGAACAGATATTTTCGCAGTATTTGCAAAAAAGCGGTATCCTTTCTTTGATTGCTGCATATCATGTAATCGTTACCACTTTATGCTGTCGTCTATGCTGTACAGCCGTGAAACAGAAAATGAAATTGAAAATATTTTCATAAAATGAAAATATTACAAAAACTACTTTCTTATTTTTTCTTTTTATTGTATAATATAACCCGATAGGGTTATTTAACTTTATTTTCCAACTTCATTTTTGAATTTGAAAGGAGCAGATTATGAAAGAGACATTGTATTTAACAAAAGAACTTGCAATACTGAACTACAGCGCAGGCTATGCACATTCCGGTGACCAGCTGCTGAATTCTTCCACGTTCAGTAATTATGTTCATAACTACCTGGATTACTTAAAAGCTGATAACGAGGCTTTATACTTCTACGCATTGAACGGCAAAACGACCAGAGAGGCAACGTTTGAAATTCTGAAGCTGTTCCGTATGCTTCGTGTTTTCAAGGCAGAGGAGGTAGATTCTCCATACCTGAATGACAAGGCGAAGCTGCTGGAGTTTGTAGAGGAGATGTACAACTTCTGGAAAAAGCATCAGCGTTTCTCCGTGATGTCCATCGGGCAGGGAAATGCCTTGCAGGATTTGACCTTTGTAGGCGCGGATTCCAGCTTTACCAGTCTGATTCTTGGCCTGTATCGTAACATCGAGGAACAGATCATGGGTAGAAAAAACCGTGTATACCGTCAGCTGCAGGCAGGTACCAATGCCTCCATCGCAGTAAAAAATATTGATAATCCAAAGCTGAGTGCGAAATATGATGCATTGAAGGATATCGAATTCATTCAGTCCGTTATGCTGAGAACACCGATGATCCTCCATCCGAAATCCAATAAACGTACCGGTATGTTCACAGAGCGCGATACCAACCCGATTACGGAATTTACAGGAACACCGGATGAATGGTTCTGTTATCCATGCAAGGTCGGAAGTCTGCTTGCCTTCATTTACTTCCACCGTGACTTTATTTCCTCTGCTGTGTCACTGGCCAACCTGTTTGAGCTGGCAAACGAAGATGAGTGCCGCAAAAAGCCGGATCTGATCTGTCTGTTTGGTAATCAGGATGATAAGGAACAGACAACCTTCCACTATGATGCAGAGGATGATGTATGGATCGGCTGTGTAAGCTATCATGAACGCATCGAATATTTTGGTTATCTGAAGAAGATGACACTGACGCTGCACAACGTAAGAAAGATGCAGAAGGGCTGGCTGCCGATTCACGGTGCTTTCGTCAACATCACGTTAAAGAGTGGAAAGCGCAAGGGAATCATGCTGATGGGAGACTCCGGTGCCGGTAAGTCCGAATCCATTGAAGCATTGAAAATCGCTGGCGCAGATGTTATCAAGGATATTGAGGTTGTCTTTGATGATATGGGTACCATTCATCTGGAGGACGGAGTTCCTTATGGACAGGGTACGGAAATCGGTGCCTTCATTCGTCTGGATGATTTGGATCCGGGTACACCATACCGTGATATGGACCGTTCCATTTTCATGAATCCGGAATCCAGCAACAATGCCCGTGTTATCACACCGGCTGCACCATATGAAATTGTAGCTATGAATCATAGAATTGATTTATTTGCTTATGCGAATAACTACGATGATAAGCTGGGGCTGCATCGTTTTGATGAGCTTGAGGCGGCGAAGGCTACCTGCAAGGAAGGAAAACGTATGGCAAAGGGAACAACGCAGGAGGTTGGTATTTCCACGACCTACTTTGCGAACCCGTTTGGTCCTATGCAGCAGCAGGAGGTGTGTGAGCCTTTGATCGATCAGATGTTTGTCGCACTGCGCGACAGCGGCTGCTTCGTCGGAGAAATCTATACGCACCTGGGGCTTGATAAAGAAAACCGTGACGGTATCAATATCGCAGCCAAGGAGCTGCTGGACTTCATCGAAAAAGACTAAGTAGCAAATTGCTGTCCTCTACAATGGGGACAGCTTTTCTTATGTCTTCAACACGTTGACAGGATGGCTGTGCTGAAGACTCTGTGGGAATAACGAGAAAGATGGTGGGGAATACTAGAACGGATATGGCATACAGGATTCCACGATATGTGTACGATGGAATCAGCGTGTATATAGAATAAGAATATTTGTATCTGAATTGCGAACATTAAATATAATGTGTATGCAATTTGTAGAAAAAGACTCTTTCCGAAACTGTACATTCATAGTACAATACAGATAAGGATACAGGAGGAAAATGTATGGATATTTCAAATATTTATGATGCCAAGGAAGTATTGAAGGATGTCATATCCAAAACACCGCTGGTGCATGCGGATAAGCTGCATGAAAATCTGTGGATCAAGGCGGAGAATTTGCAGGGAACCGGTGCCTTTAAGCTGCGGGGAGCCTATCATAAGCTGCATGCTCTGACACCGCAGGAGCGTGAGAAGGGGGTAATTGCCGCAAGTGCCGGAAACCATGCACAGGGAGTGGCGTATTCCTGCATGAAAATGGGAATCAAGGGAACGATTGTTATGCCGAAAACCGCTCCGCTGTCTAAAATCGAGGCAACGCGAAGCTATGGTGTTGAGGTGGAGTTGCAGGGAGATACCTTCAATGATGCTTATGAGTATGCAAAGAATCTGCAGGAAATCACCGGGGCGGTATTCGTTGAGCCCTTTAATGATGAATATGTCATCGCCGGACAGGGAACGATCGGGTTGGAAATTCTGGATAAGCTGAGCGATGTGGATACCGTAATCGTACCGATTGGCGGTGGTGGTCTGATCAGTGGAATCGCTGTTGCGATTAAGGCGATGCGTCCAAGCTGCCGCATTATCGGTGTACAGTCCGAGCATGCGCCGAGCATGAAGCAGTCTTTGGAAAAGAAGGAGATTATTAAGCTGCAGGATGTGAGTACGATTGCGGATGGAATCGCCGTAAAGACTCCGGGAACACTGACCTATGAGCTATGCCGTCAGTATGTGGATGAGGTCGTGACCGTCAGTGAGGAAGAAATTGCGGCTGCCATATTGACACTGCTTGAGAAAATGAAGATGGTTGCTGAGGGGGCCGGAGCCACCAGTGTTGCGGCAGCGATGTTTGGGAAGGTGGATCTGGAGCATCACAAATGCGTTGCAGTTCTTTCCGGAGGAAATATCGATGTCAATCTGTTGTCTAAAATTATTGATCTTGGTCTGATGAAGACCGGACGCAAGGCGGTCATCAATATGAATGTAATGGATAAGCCGGGGAATCTGTCGCGGATGATTGAGCTGATATCCAGAACCGGAGCCAATATCATTTCTGTAAACCATAACCGTATTCAGAATGCGATGCTGTTCAATCAGTGCAGAGTTGGTGTCATCATTGAAACCAACGATGCAAAGCATATTGCGGATGTGCTTGCGATTTTGAAAAATAACGGCTATGATCCGCATCTGGTTGAGCATGTCTGATATATATGTTGATGCTGACGGCTGTCCGGTCATTGAGGAAACATTGCAGGCAGGGGAGGATTTCGGCTTTCCTGTAACGCTGGTATGCGACACATCTCATACGTTCCATTATGAAAACGTCGTTGTCCTCATGGCCGATCAGGGAAGGGACAGTACGGATTTCCTGTTGCTGTCACATGTGAAAAAGGGAGATATCGTCGTTACACAGGATTACGGTCTGGCTGCACTTGTTCTCAGCAAGGAGGGATATCCGATTTCCTGCAGCGGGATTCCCTATACAACGGAAAACATCAACCGCCTTCTGACAATGCGTCATGTCGGCAGTGTAGAGCGTAAGCATGGCAATTACGGCAGGCATGCGAAAAAGCGGACACAGCAGGACGATGATGCGTTTCTGGATGGTCTGTACGCATTGTGTGAACGGGCGCAAAGCAGATAAGCGCAGGAAAGTAAGGGATTCTCAGCAGTTTTTGGATGCTATTTCATAACAGAATACACAGAATCATTCCATCGTGGAAGCGATTCTGTTTTTTTGTTTCAATAGCTTTGGCAGCTTTCTTTTTTGTGATAGCATGATACCTATCAAAGAGTCTGTACAGTAGTCTATTTAAGGAAGCCATACACTGCATGCATAAAGCATCATCGGTAAACGGAAAAAACCTTTCCAAAAAAATACAATCTGCGCTATTTCAGGCTGTCGAAGGTATCCGTTAATTGAATCAAGGCCTTTCAAGAGCTGGCGGCGAGGACATGGGTTGCAAATTTGTAAAAAAAATGATATCGTTATGACTCGGGATTTGAAAATTTCAGAAGGAATGGGCGTCTGTGCTTCAAGCTGGCGCTGATTCCTGTGAAGCAGCAGGAGCGCGAAACGGAGTGAATCGAATGAAAGAGCTATATCTGCAAAAGGACAAGACGCAGGACATGGTGAACAAAATCAGAGGTATGCGCAGGGAAGAGATTGATATGCATCTTACCAAGCTTGGGTGTACGCTTACCTGTGAGGATATTCGTAAGCGTCTGCAGACTACCTATAACGATCTTGCGGTTGCGGATGCTATCTTTGAAACACAGACGATTGACGATACACATGCACTGTTCCCCAAAACCTTTATTGATGAAGCTGTACTGGAAATTGCAAGGAGAGAGGACTTTGACTTTACACATTACGGTCTGATATCCGATGCGATTCTGGATGTGATGGAGCAGGGGAGTGAGCAGGTTGCGGCAGATTTGCTGGAACAGCTTCGACTGCTGTTTAAAACGGCGAAAAAATTCAAAATCGACAGTCTGGAAGCCATGATGTATCAGGTCAATGACGGTCTGGATATGATTGGTGTGGTGACTCTTCTGCTCGATCTGTTGATGGAACAGGGACGCAGGGATAAGGAACAATACCGGGTGCTCATCGCATTTGTCGATAAGTTTCTGACCGTGTTTTCCAAAACGAGCGATTTCTTCCGTGTCGGAATGCAGTATGAGCAGGCACAGGCATATATTGCATTAAAATCCAAAAAGGGAGAACAGATGTTCCAAAAGCTTTTAGCTACACACAGCGATGTCACTGATGTGGTCTTGCATTATGCACTGGCATATCTGGATGATGATGAGAAACGAGCACGTAGGATTCTGGAGCGTTATGCCTCACGGCTGGATAAGGAAAGTCCGGCATATGAGGAGATTCAGGAGCTGAAAAAGGATTTATATAACTAATATAACTAACATGAGGTGATTTCATGCAAAAGAATTTTGTACAGCGACATGCTTTATTCTTTTCTGTCATTGTATTCTGTTTCGTAATCGTACCCTTTATACGAAATGCTTACGCACAGGAAAAAGAAGATAAAAAGCAACAGGCGGAAACGATGATTATCCGTACACAAAAGCAGGCAGAGGAAAAAAAGGTCACAAAGCGGCGGGTCGTTCTGGATGCCGGTCATGGCGGCTATGACGACGGCAGTGTTGCGGCGGATGGCACAAAGGAGAAGACGATCACTTTGCAGCTGACGAAAAAAATCGGGAAGCTGCTGGAGACGCAGGATGTGGAGGTTGTGTATACGCGTTTACAAGACAAGGTATCCTGGCCGGCAGATAATGAAAAGGATTTGCTGGAGCGTTCCCGGATCGCCAACACATCCAACGCCGATTATTTTGTATCTATTCATATGAACTTTGCGGATACAGCACAGGCCTCGGCAAGAGGTACGGAAATCTGGGTGAGAGAGCGTGATGCGAAAAGCAGAGCGCTGGCAAAGCAGGTAAATCAGCGGCTGGAGAATCTGCAGGGAATCAAAAGCAGAGGGTTAAAGGATGAGGCAGCTGCCCCGCTTTCCCTGATTGAATATACCGATATTCCTACGATCCTTGTGGAAGCCGGCTTTTTATCCAATGACAGTGACCTGTCCTATCTGAAATCAGAGAAGAAGCAGGATGCAATGGCGAAGGCGATTGCGGATGGAATTCTGCAGGCATTTGATAAAGAAACATAAAATCTTGCAAAATCTTTCTATTTTACTGTAAAAATGATACAATATGACTTATACTATAGGAAAAGGAGGAATGTTTATGTTTGAACGCAACGAAGATTATTTTGAGCCGCAATATGCAGCAACCAGCCTGCAGAAGCATGCTGTACGTACATTTGGATGGATGACATTGGGTCTTCTGGTTACTACGGCTACTGCATTTGCTGTATACTCCACAGATTTGATTTACTATATTTATAGAAGCAGCTTTACACCGCTGATTCTGATCGCCGCACAGTTCGGTGTGGTCATCGCTCTGGGAGCACGTCTGATGAAGATGTCCGCAACGAGTGCCAAGCTTTTATTCCTTGTGTACTCCATGCTGACCGGCGTTACCTTCTCAACACTCGCTCTTGTGTATCTGCCGGGCACACTGGTTATGGCGTTCCTGATGACAACGGTGTATTTCGGAAGTCTGGCTGTAATCGGGTATACGACAAAAATGAATCTGCTCCGTTTTGGACCGATTCTGTTTGGCAGTCTGCTTGCTTTGATTATCACTGAGGTTATCATGATGTTCATGGGTGCTGATACAAGCACAATGCTGATCAGTGCGATCGGTCTGTTGATTTTTACCGGATTGACTGCTTATGATGCACAGAAGATGAAGGCACTGTATGCAAGCTATGAAGGGGATGAGGAAATGCTGAAAAAGCTTTCCATCTACTCTGCCTTTGAGCTGTATCTGGACTTTATCAATATCTTCCTGTACATTCTGCGTTTTGTTGGAAACAGAGATTAGCTGTTGATATAAAAACTGTACTACAGAAAAAGTGCTGCTATGCCGTTGCTTGACGGTCACAGAAGCACTTTTTTTATTTGCATTGTGTTACTAGCATACAGCCGCTTTGCTGAGGGCAGGGATTTCAAGCAGACTGAACAAAGACAGCACTGCTTTTTTAGGCTAAGCCCTACGCCTAGAAATACCATACAGCTGTTCTGCTTCATAAACCGATTCCTTATAAACAAGCGCGACTGTATAAAACCAGCTGCCATGCACGAGCTCGGGATGGCAGCTGGTTTCTGTTATTTTATATGCAGATAGTTTGCGATATTTGCTTCAGAGTCCAGAATCGGCTCTATGCTTCCGCATCGGCTGCTCATGATGACAGCCAGTCCGGGACCGTGTCCGCTTGTATAGGAATCGGCATGTACGACGATTCCCACAGACACCGCTCCCTTGCGATAGTGTGGTCCATTGTGATTGTCATGATCCTGAATCAGGACCAGATCACCAAAGCGCAGCTTGTTGATACCGAATTCCTCATTCGCTTGCGCATCCTGCGTCATAATGTCATAATCTCCCAGCATGGTGGTCGCACTTCCCAAACCGCTTCCCATGAGGTAGGCCGGAACACAGGTCACGACCGGTATCCGGATTCTTTGCTCCTCTTCCTCGATGCCCAGCTTCTCAAGCAGTGCAGGATCGATGTTCATCAGCTGTATTTCTTCATGGTCCATCAGTTTAAGACCCTGTCCGCAGGCTTTGATCAGTACCTTATCCTCTGTAGTCATCAGCTCCAGCGTCTCTTCATCGAAATACACCATGACATGATCGATACCGCCATGCTTTCCAGTCACATAGCCCTCTCTCCCTTTTGCATCACCGCTGATGATTTTCGCCTTGTTTCCTATACAGGCAAAGGCCTGCAGGGCATTATTTTCCTTTTCCACAGGATTCTTCAGGCTTACACCCGGCTCGATGTGATCTCCGGCAATCCCCATACAGGAATCTCCAATTTTATAGTTGTAAATAATACCGCCTGTTGCCATTGGAATTCTCCCATAGCCATCATAGCCCACGCGATATCCGTTTCCGCTCATAACAGGATGATCCACCTTTCCCTGCACACTCATCACAGGTAATAAAGCTTTATTTGTCTGCATATCAACCACTCCTTTTCCTTGTTTTCACATGCTTCCATTTTACTATACAAGGGAATACTCTTCAACCTGAAAACATCTATCGACAGCGTTTCTTAAAAAAACTGACGGAAATTTCATAAAGGTGGTGCATTATTGAAGCTGTGTAGGAGAAGCGATGCACTTACGAAGATAAATGCTGACACTGTATAGCGGAAAAGCTTTAGAAAAAAATAAAAATCCATAGCATAAGGAAAGTAACCCATATTCATCACATATGCTTATGATATAATCGAACAGAAAAAGGGGTGATGGCATGCACAGCTGTAAGGTACAAAGTCATACTGCTGTAAGCGTGGAGAAGGCAGCGTACGAGGAACAAAGGAAAAAGGTATCTCTCGGTCTGTTTCCGAATGCATTATCAAAAGCACAGGAGCAGGTGATGGGCAAGGCGCATGCATGGGACATGCGATATTATCAGCGTGAATTTTCCATTCCGCTTTCCCGCAATATCTTCGGACTGTTTACAATTCCGGTGTATATCAACCATGTAAAAGCGGTGTTTGTGGTCGATACGGGAGCACAGATCAGTGGTGTCAAAAGCGATAAAATCGCACAGCTGAAGCTGAAAAAAACAGGGGGTTCTCTGCAGATTGGCAGTATCGGCGGAACACAGCGCGATATGCAGGGACTGGTGGCAGACTCTATGCAGCTGGGTGGTCTGGAGGTTTTAAACATGGCGATGATTGCACTGGATTCCTCAGACTTCTCCCTGCGCTTTGGAAATATTGATGTGTTTGGCTTTGATGGGATTCTGGGCTGGGATATCCTGCATCAGCTTGATTTTGAGCTGGATGATATCGCGAAGCAGTTTATCGTTTTAAAAAACAGATTTCGGATACCATACCCCAATATGCTGCAGGGCAGCTTCCCCTGCTTTCTGGTGAAGCGCCTGGATCAGAAGATTTCACTGTTTGGCTTTGACAGTGGCTCCCGTGTCAGCTGGATTGGAGAACATGCGATTCAAAAGCATGCTCTTACAGTTGTACATGAGGGGAGTGCTATGGGCTTTGGTGTACATGGCTTGGAACGGATGGATTTGAAAATTATCAGGGAGTGGACGCTCTTTCTGGATAAGGCGGAGATAACTTTGAAGGATACGATGACAGGTAGGGTCAGGCTGTTTGATGATTTTGTATTTGACGGTGTATTTGGAAACGAAATTTTCAGGAAGCGCAGAATACGCATGATCAACAGTGCCCAAATGGTACTGCTGGCCTAGCCTGCTTATTCTTCTGTATTGCGGCAGGCGGGTTTTCTTTTTGATGGGGATGTGCAGGTGCTAAGAGCACATTCCCTCATGCAAACCATCGCCGCCAGCTTTACTGGCGGTTGTTTTTTTTGTCGGATTATAGTATATTTATAGAATGAAATAGGAGGAATGAACATGATATACCATGGAACAATAACAATGGAAAACGGGGCTGAGCTCCCCTTTGAGCTGTATCCGGATGATGCTCCGGTAACGGTTGAGAATTTCGTCAAGCTGGTGAAGGAGGGCTATTACGATGGCAAAACCTTTCATCGTGTAATCAAAAACTTTGTATCTCAGGGTGGCTGTCCATATGGAACCGGTGCCGGAGATCTGGGCTATACGATTCCCTGCGAAACGGCAAACAATCCGCATAAGCATGAGGATGGAAGCCTGTCTATGGCGCATCGCGGCAAGGATACCGGCTGCTGTCAGTTCTTTATCTGCCACTGTCCGCAGCCGCATCTGGATGGCGTTCATACCGTATTCGGCAAGGTGACAGACAATCTGGGTGCTGTACGCAATATGCGCAACGGCGATGTTATGAAAAAAGTGGTCATCGAGGAAGAATAGCATGGATGATGTCAAACGACTGGGAACACCGCTGCTGATCATCGTACTTTCGGCATTTCTTACCAAGCTGGTGGAAACATGGCTGAAGGGCGGCTTTGTACATACGCTGCTGATCATCATCATGGTTGCTTCTCTGTTTATGTTCGGTGTTTCACTGAATCGTAAAAAGCGAAGCAATGCTGTATTTCGCAAGGTTGTCGCAATCGTTATCGTTTTACTGCTGCTCTTTATGCAGCTGGGCTATCTGGATCTGGCTATTGTGAATCGCTGGTTCGCATATCTTGGCATGGGATCCTTTTACATCAATATGCTATATATATTCTGCGGCTATCTGTTCGTGGATTAGGAGGCAGCTATGTTTGGATTTTCTTTTGATAAAACGATGGAGGAAGTAAAGCAGGAGCTGGATGCAGGAAAAGACATTCAGCTAATCGATGTGCGGGAGTTGGATGAGTATCAAGAGGGGCATATCCCCGGAGCGGATCATCTGGCACTGAGTGAGCTGGAAGAGAAGGCGGCAGCTGTAGTAGCGGCAGGAAAACCGCATTACCTGTATTGCCGCAGCGGACAGCGTTCAAGAACGGCATTGAAGCGTCTGAAGGCTCTGGGCTACAGCGAGCTGTATAACATCGGTGGTATCCTGCACTGGCCCTATGCACAGAAAGCGGGGAATCAGAAATGAGAAAGACCCGTCGTCTGCAACTGCAGGGAGCCAGTAATGTTCGAGACCTTGGCGGCTATCCGTGCGGGGAAACGATAACGGCATGGCACTGCTGCTATCGCAGTGATATGTTGAACAAGCTTACACAGGAGGACTGGAAAAAGCTGCAGGAAGCCGATATCCAGCTGATTCTGGATCTTCGCAGTAAAACAGAACAAACGCAGGCTCCCTATGACTGTGCACCATATGGAATCACGCGGGTATCGCTCCCCTTTATGAAGGAGGAGGTGTCGCTTGCGGATTCACAGGATGTGCAGGCGCAAAAGCAGTTTCTTGACAGTATGAAGCTGGATTATGTGGATATGATGACATCGGTACCGGAGGCGGTATGTGCGGCGCTTCGTCATATCAAAGCCACACGGCAGACAGGACATGCAGTCTTATTTCACTGTACGGCCGGCAAGGATCGTACCGGCATACTGGCAGCGCTCCTGCTGAAGCTATGTGGCGTATGCAACGAGGATATTCTTGCGGATTATCAGATTTCCGCAACCTATAATGCTGCGGGGGTGAATCGGATGCTGCCGGCGGATGTAATGGCGATTCCGGCAGTGCGTGCATTGTTTGAAAGTACACCGGACATGCTGCAGCCGCTGCTTTCATTGCTCGATCAGACAGGCTGCTTTTCCTATCTGAAATCCATCGGTATGCAACAGGCTGAGCTGGAAGAGCTCGCAGCGCTGCTGCAGGAACCGTAACGAGCCAGTGCGTACACGACGATGAGGCTTTCGTCTCTATATGAAGATGACTGCATATGCAGGATTGGGATGTCATTGTGATATTTCCCTGCACATGCAGTTTTTTTGTGTCAACTTCTGAAAAAGAAAAACCATACAGCAATGCGCTGTATGGCATGAGAGAGCTGGTTATTTTGCTGTTTTCTGACGAACAAGCTCAAAGGCGAATATGGCTGTAGAGGCTGCAGCTGTCATTGCATTGCGGAAATCCTGCCGATAGGGAATGAACAGGTTCTGATCACTGTGACTTTGCACATGCTTACTCAACCCGCGCATTTCACCGCCAATCGCCAGACACAGCTTCTGTGGAAAGGCATAGTCATACAAAGAGATTGCATCCTTGCGCTGTGCGCATATAAGCTGTATGTCTGCCTGCTTCATTTCCTGAAGCAAAGCCTCCATATCCGTTGCGACAATCAGATTCAGATATTCACTGGCACCTGCACTGGCTTTGGTGACGACTCCGGCTGCACTCGTCCAGTTTCGCGGAGGTATGATGACACCGTCACAGCCGGCTGCATACAGCGTACGCAATATATAACCGAAATTAAAGGGATCCTCTACACCCTCGATGAGTGCCAGAAAAACCGGTTCCCCTGAAACGACCTGCTTAAGTGTCTGGAAGCTTCGCTCCTTGCACAATGCCAGCAGCCCGCCATGCGTTTTTCCCTGTGCAAGCTCATCGATGGCTTCCCTGCTGCTGCGCTCCATCGGGATATTGCGCTTTGCTGCTTCACGGAGGATAAATGCAGTATCGCGATCCTTCTTCTTTTCATCAACAATAAGTTTTATGATTTCCCGCTTCTGTGCGAGTAAAACGGCTTTTACAGAGATATTCCCCTCTACGATATATTGTTCCATACAAATTCCTCACTTTTCCTGTTTCTATATTATATAGGAGATGTGTCAACTTTAAAAGGGAATTCTTCAATTCTCGCACGATTCATGATATGATACTCATGTTGAAGATGAGGAGGGATATCATGAAGGTTGCCGTTGTGACCATGCATGTCAAACAAGGGAAATGTGAGGAAAACGTTTCCTATATGAAACAGATGATTCAGAAAGCCAGAGAAAAACAGGCGGATATGATTGTATTTCCACAGAATGCAGTAAGTGGATATCTGCTGGGTGATCAGTGGCTGGATGATGACTGGTGCCGCTATGTGGACAGCTTCAATGAAGTACTGGTTGCAGAAAGTGAGGATATTGCCATCGTATGGGGAAATATCCGCTATCGCAATCGCAGGAGATTCAATGCGGCCTTTTTTGCGTATCGCAAACAGACGCATATGCGCGTAAAGCGAAATACGCCCTATACGGATGATGCACGCTATTTTGAGGAAAATCCGATCAACAGTGCCATTGAATTTAAGGAGCATGTCTTTGCTTTGAATTTTGGACGTGAAGTGCAGCTAACCGATATCAATATCAATCTGGATGCGGCAATGTATGAGCTGAATCAGGAATGCAGCTTGAAGGGCAATGTTATTTATGCCAATGCCCTCGGTATGCAGAACAGTGGCAAGGATGTTGTGGTCATGGCTGGAGGTAGCGGTGTCCGTATGCAGAAGAAAACCATCTATCAGGCAGCGTGGTTTCATGAGGAAATGCAGCTTGTGGATCTTGCGGAAACAAGGGAAGCGGAAGTCACACAGCCGCAGCTGCTGGATGCGCTGCTGCTGGGGATTCGGGATTTCGACGCACAGATATTCAATCGTGCAATTCCCTGGATCGTCGGTATGAGCGGCGGGCTGGACAGCAGTGTGACAGCCGCGCTGCTGGTTGCCGCCCTGGGACCAGAGCGTGTATATGGCTATAACATAGCGACCCGCCACAACAGTACGACCACCATTTCCAATGCAGCTGCGGAAGCGAAGGCTCTGGGCATTGCATATCAGGAAGGAAATATGGAATCACTCGTGCAGGCAAGCGTCGAGCTGTTTCATAAGGAATACGGCTATGCGGTAGAAACAATGCCGACACTGGTAATGGAAAATTTACAGGCGCGCTCCCGCGGATATCTGTTAAGCGGTTTTGCAGGTATTCTTGGCGGTGTTGTTGTGAATAATGGGAATAAGGTGGAAACCGCTCTGGGCTATTGTACCCTGTACGGTGACAGCATCGGAGCATTATCACTCATTGGGGATTTGACCAAGGTACAGCTGTTTGATTTGTCAAAAGCGCTGAATGCGCACTTTGGCAAAGAGGTGGTGCCACTGAATCTGCTGCCATGTGTGCATGAGCACGGGGTGGATTGGACAATGCCGCCGAGTGCAGAATTGAAGGATGCACAGTTTGATCCGATGAAATGGTTCTATCATGATTATCTCATTGAGCATCTGGGAACAGACCTCAGCCTTCGCACCTTTATGGAAAGCTATGCAGATGGCAGTATCTGGAAGCAGGACATTGCCCGCTGGATGAAATATTATCATCTTGACGATGCGAACACCTTTTTACAGGATTTGGATTGGCTGCTTTCCACCATGGCGAAAAACAGCTTCAAGCGTCTTCAGCTGCCGCCGCTGTTAAGCGTGCATAAACGAACATTGGCCAACACGAGGGAAGCACAGATGCGAGAGGATCGATACGTGTTTGAAGAGCTGAAGCAGAAGATTCTGAACGGCTAATACTTTCGAATTTGTAAGAAAAGAAACAGAATTTTCATGATAGAATAGATAGGGATGGAGGCGATTTATATGAAATTTAGGTTAACCGAGGACATGAGAAAGAAAATATGGCTGTATGTGATTGTAATCGCCATAGGAATCAGCATATATTTCGCTTTTGATAAAATTGATTTCATCATACGGGCACTCAGGCGCATCTGTTCCCTGACAACACCGTTTATTCTTGGCTTTGCGATTGCATTTCTGTTAAACAAACCCATGGAGCTGATGGAAACAAAGCTGCTTGGAAAGCTTCGCATGAAGCCGCAGCACAGGCGCAGTATTGCCGCTGTACTGGCAGTTCTGCTTGGTATTATCGTTGTATGCGCATTTCTGGCATTGCTGCTGCCACAGCTGTTTGACAGCATCTTCTCTTTGGTGAAGGCATTTCCGGGCTATGTGGAGGACTTCCAGAAATTTGCATTGGATTTTGTTGAAAAATATGCCATCGATACCCAGCAGGTTACCAATTACATTACGGATACCGATTTCTTTGAAAAGCTTACCGGCTTTGTGACGGATGCTTTGCCGCAGATGGCAAAGGCCACCTATGCATTTGGGAGCACGCTGCTGAACATTCTGCTGAGTATCATGGCAGGCCTGTATATGCTGATTGACAAGGAACGTTTGTCCGGCTATGCAAAAAAGATCAATTACGCACTGTTTCCAAAAGAGGTCAGCGAGTATCTGCACCGGATGGTGCTGGCAAGCGGTGATATTTTTAATAACTTCATCGTGGGAAAGGCGATTGATTCCCTGATTATCGGAATCCTCTGCTACATCGGCTCTCTGATTTTTCAGTTCCCATATGCCCTGCTGTTATCGGTAATCGTCGGGGTTACCAATATGATTCCGGTATTCGGACCGTTTATCGGTGCTGTACCGGGGATTGTAATTCTCTTCATCATACATCCGATTACCGCATTATACTTTGCACTTTTCGTCTTTGCCCTGCAGCAGTTTGATGGAAATATTCTGGGACCGCTGATTCTGGGAGATAAGCTGGGACTGCCGAGTATCGGTATTCTGTTCTCTGTCTGTGTCGGCGGAGGACTGTTTGGTATCATCGGTATGTTTATCGGTGTACCTTGCTTTGCTGTCATCTATATGGCAGTGAAGGAATTTGTAAATTATCGCCTGAAAAAGAAGGCGGTGGATCTGGAAGGCATATCCAGAGAAATGAAGAAGGAAGCGCTGGAGATTGAGGAGCGCATGGAGCATTTAGAGGAATAGCGTTTAGCGGGCCATCTGCATGCAAGCAGGGACCGCTTTTCTTTTTGAAAGGATCGTATGCTGAAAACAGATAGATGCAGTATATATGAAATAAAGGAATCAGATATGGAGGATGTACGAATCCTTTTCACGGATAAGGTAGTCCGTACATATCTGGGTGGTGCTTATGATACGGTCAATGCAGATAAAAAGCTCCGCAATATGATGATGGCAGAGATCGATTATCAGGGCTTTACCGTGCGCAGAACAAGTGATTCTGCCTTACTGGGACTGATAGAAATCGGACCTTATCACAATGGTATCGAGCAGGAGATTTCCTATCAGTTTGTACCAACAATTTGGGGACAGGGCTATGCGAAAGAGGCAATCCAGGCTGTGCTCGTTTTTCTTTCAGAACAGGGCGAACTGCAAAGCATCGTAGCAGAAACGCAAAGGAAAAACATTCGTTCATGCAGACTGCTGGAGGCTCTGGGCTTTAAAATGCGAGAATCTTTGATACGCTTTCACCAGCCGCAGATGGTATATGTGAAGCAGTTATGCAAACATATTAAGGCGTTAAATAAAAAGAATGAATAGAAGCAGGAAGCGAAGGATCGAATCAGATGGTGAATCTGGGAGCCTTCTGAATCGGATAAGAAAAAAGAGACTTCAAAACCATTGCATTACATGTCACAATCGGTTCAGAAGCCTCTTATCATGTGTTACGATGAGACGCTATGTAAAGAGTCTTTTTTGCTAATCCTGATTTAGCGGATACTGTTGGTTACATGTTGCACCTTACTTCTGCGTTGGATATCTCCAGCGTCTTTTCATAAGCGAAAATTCCTTCCAGATGCCGCATATGGAACCGTTCGCAGAAGTAGTCGCATTTGCATAAAAGCAGATAATAGATTGGCAGACCGCAGCCATACAGGGATTCAAAATTTGCCTGTCCCTTGGCGATAATCATATCGCTGGATGCAATAAGTGTACGCGCGTCCTTTCCAATGTGACGCAAATCGCAGCCGGCAAGCGGTACCTGCGTGTGCGTGCACGCACACACCTCATCCAGATGAATCTGCCTGACATCGCGCATCGTTGCATCATTGAGCACCTCACCGCCGCGTACCATCACCGTAATATGCAAATGCGGAAACTGCTTTTGCAGCTGCAGAATGAGCAGCTTGTCCAATACGATTTCACCGCAGTTATCACACAGATAGAGCAGACTGCTGCTGTGTGCTGCCTGTGATAGAAAGCGCTGGTAGACATCGGCATCCAGTGTTTCTTCCTTTACCTGCTTCAACAGGGAATGCAGAATATCCTCATCCACATGGTCCATAGCACCGAAATCGATATAATTCCCGCAGCGGGCAAGGCGCAGGGCATAGGACAGGGGATCGGGCGCCTGCTGTATAGCATGGTGCAGCATTGGCTCCATTTCCATCAGCACGGTGTTGAAATACGTTTTTATTTTCGCATAATCCGGAAGGCTTCTTGGAACAGGTGGCTTTAATAGACGAATTTGATCGGAAATCCATGGCATTGTATCCGCAGGGTCTGCATCCAGCATGATTCGCATAACATCCTTGAGATACTGTGCTTTCTGCTCTTCATCCAAACAGGCGCGTATACTTGCCTCCTCTTTCTTTAAAAGACACAGGATACAGCGGGAACTGATATTCATATCATCACCTCTGTCTTTTAGTATAGCATGGTCCACTCCAAAAAGACACCATGTATGCATTCATCCTGCATAAAGCTGTAAAGCTGCGATGCTGCATGAAATCACTTTCAGATCGATTTACCACAAGCCTTAAAATCACAGAGGTGCTTGTGCTATTCTGTGCTGGTGGTCGCGGCATTTGGCTGTATAGGAAAGAGCGCTGATCCCAACGGATACAACAAAACATAAGAACGTAGATGAAAAAAAGACACCATGTGGTGTCTTAGGCTGCGGATAAGGCAGGGTCGCTTTGCATAGCCTCATCACTCAGTGTAAAGTTACAGCGCTTGGCTTCCTGAATGATGTTCATGATATGGTCGGAAACACGCTCCACATCTGTCAGGATTTCTGAATAGATGACACAATCCAAGGCATTGACCTTTTTCTCCATCAGTCGCTCAATCTGTGCCTGTCGATAGCTTGCGGTCAGCTCGTCAATGCGATCCTCAATCCGTTCGATTTTTTCAAAGCATTCATCCTGAGAATCTAGGCTGTAGGTTGACAGCAGCGAGAAGCTCTTGGAAAGAAGAGAAGCCAGCTGATGCAATTCATCCTCTATGTATTTTGAGCTGGAAAGCTTATTGTCCTCATCGGTGGAATATTGAATGATATTGATGGCGTGATCGCCAATCCGTTCGATGTCAGAGAAGCATTTGTATAAGGCGTTGCAGGTTGTGGAATCGGATTCATTCATTTTCAGTGAGCTGACCAGCGTCATATAATTTGTGATTTCATAATTGATATAATCGATGCGTTTTTCACGCTTTCGGATTTTCTCCAAGTTGAAGGCATTCCCGCATAAGGCATCCATGGATTCCGCAAGATTTGTTTCTGCCAGCTGCAGCATTGCCATTGCTTCCTTACGCAGAGAAGAAATGGCAATCGGTACGGAACCGATATTGTCCTCATCTACAAAGGTAAGCGGTATGTTGTAGCCTGCATCCTCGATCTCCTCCTGCTTTACAGGTAGAATCACCTGCGCAAGCTTGGCAAGACGGGAACCGAACGGGATCAGCAGCAGTGTGGTAGCGATATTGAATATCGTATGTGTATTGGCAATCTGTGCCGCAGGATTGGAGGTAACACTTTCCATCCACGATACAAACGGAACAAGAGCTGCAAATGCCATGAAGACAATCGTACCGATAATGTTAAAGGACAGGTGAATGATGGTTGCCCGCTTGGCATTTCGATTGGCGCCAAGTGATGCCAGCACCGATGTGATGCAGGTACCGATATTCTGCCCGAAAATGATATAGATAGCGCTGCTTAACGGGATCAGACCGCTGACAGCCAGTGCCTGCAAGATACCGACGGAAGCAGAGGAGCTCTGAATCAAAGCAGTGAAGCCTGCGCCCAGCAGAATCGCCAGAACAGGGTTGGAAATTGTTGTCATGGCATGAATGAATGCCTCGCTTTGCTGTAATGGAACCATGGCATCCTTCATCATGTCCATACCGATGAACAGAATACCCAGACCGGCAAAGATTTCACCGAAGGCATTGACCTTCTTGCCTTTGAGAAACGTAACCAGAACAACACCGAAGATAGCCACAAGCGGTGCAATTTTGGATGCATCCAGGGCAATCAGCTGTCCGGTGATCGTCGTACCGATATTGGCACCCATGATGATCCAGACTGCCTGATTCAGTGTCATCAGCTGTGAATTCACAAAGCCGACAACCATAACCGTAGTGGCAGAGGAGCTCTGGATTACTGCTGTGATGGCTGCACCGACGATAATGCCCAGAAAACGGTTGCTGGTCAGTCTTTCCAGAATGGTTTTCATACGATCTCCCGCAGCTCCCTCCAGTCCGGAGCTCATCATATGCATACCATACAGGAACAGGGCAAGGCCCCCAAATAATTTCAGAATACTATCAAATGTCATGAATACATAACCTCCTGTTCGAGTATTGTTACGAACATAGTTTTAGTATATCGGGAAACAGATATTCATACAATATAGGTTTTGTTAAGACTCTGTTAATAATTAACACAAAATATTTATAAACGTCATTTGAAACCGTTTTCCAACAGAAAATGTAAAATCAAGGTTAAGGATTTATGTGAAATGGTATGCCACAGGGCGTAAAAAGGATGCCTCTGCAGCTGTAGGTTCTGATGTTTTCCGGCTGTAATAAGAAATATCAAGGGAAAGTAATAGATTTGCTGGAAATAAAAAACAGGCTGGGCGCTTTTTGGCAAGAGACGCTGCTCCTGTGATTGTGCTGTAGGCACTTGTTCATGAATGATCCATGAAAGATGCAGATCAAAAATCAGGAATGTAGGTAATGAAAGAATGGAAAACTGCATTCTATGGGGTGGTATTTCACATTATGATCACAGCGTATGCATAGCATAATCTTGGAAGGCTTTATTTAAAAAACAAAAAAACTGCACCCATTATCCGAGCATGCAGTTTCTTGGCTTCTGTTTGTTCATGTGACTGGGTGGTGCTGTGCAAAGGGGTAAAGGTATGGCTTTCGCCTATTCATTCATACAGGCAGTTGGTAAAAGCTGCGGATACCTTATGAGGGTGCTGTACAGCCTAACGGGCTATGAAAGAATTCTACACGGCACATTCCTGAATCAGCGGCATATCCTTTAATTCCTCGTCATTCAAGGTGAAGCTGCATCTGCGGCATTCTTCAATAATATTCATGATATGGTCACTGACACGCTCGATATCCGTCATGATTTCCGAATAAATCACACAATCTCTGGCATGAATCTGTTTATGCACCATTCGCTCGATTTGCCGATTTCTGAAATCTGCTGTTAATTCATCAATGCGGGCTTCTATGCGCTCTATTTTCAAAAGACTTTCATCCTGTGATTCTAAACGGTTGGTATACAATAGCTGAAAGCTTTTATCCAGCAGCTCCTCCAGCTGCATCAGCTCCTCACGGATCACACTGACATCCTGCAGACGCTCCTGTTCATTTTTGGTGTATTGCAGAATATTGATAGCATGATCGCCGATGCGTTCGATATCCGCATAGCATTTATACAGGGCATTGATCGTGTTGGAGGCAGTAGGATTCATAGGCAGGGTGGATACGGAGGTCATATAATCGGATATCTGATAATTGATGGAATCAATCCGCTTTTCACGCTTTTCAATATCCTGCACGGAGCATGCTTCTTGACATACACCATGCAATGCTTCAATCAGATTGGTCTGCGCCATCTTCAGCATAGCTAACGCTTCCTTACGCAGGGAGGAGATAGCAATCGGGACACTGCCAATATTATTGACATCGACAAAGGCAAGCGGAAGACTTGCTTCATCCCTTTGATATTCCTCCTTGCGAATCGGCATCAGCAGCTGTGCGAGATGTGCCAGCCGGTTTCCAAACGGCAATAGAATCAGTGTGGTTACGATATTGAAAATCGTGTGGGTATTGGCAATCTGGGCAGCCGGATTCGCTGTGATTTCACACATCCAGTCCACAAACGGGAACATGTGGATAAAGCAGAAGAAGAGCATGGTTCCGATAATATTAAAGGATAAGTGAATAATCGTCGTTCGCTTGGCATTGCGGTTCGCACTCAGGGATGCCAGCACCGCGGTGATGCAGGTACCGATATTCTGTCCGAAGATGATATAAATCGAGCTGGACAGCGGAATCAGACCGCTCAATGCCAGTGCCTGTAATATTCCCACAGATGCAGAGGAGCTTTGAATCAGTGCAGTAAAGCCGGCTCCCAGAGCAATCGCAAGCAGCGGATTGGATATGGAGGTCATCGCATTCAGGAATACGGGGGAATCCTGCAGCGGTGTCATGGAATTGGACATCATATCCATACCGATAAACAATATTCCCAGCCCTGCGAGAATGTCTCCTATGGAATTGATTCGCTTTCCTTTCAGAAAGGTCACCATGACGACGCCGATTATGGCTACCAGCGGGGCAATGCGGGAGGCATCCAGCGCAATCAGCTGTCCGGTAATCGTCGTACCGATATTGGCTCCCATAATAATCCAGACTGCCTGATTCAGGGTCATAAGCCCGCTGTTCACAAAGCCGACTACCATGACGGTCGTGGCAGAGGAGCTTTGGATAACGGCAGTGATACCGGCTCCTACGGCAACGCCGAGCAGGCGGTTGCTGGTCAGTTTTTCCAATATAGCTTTCATGCGGTCTCCAGCCGCCGTTTCCAGACCGACACTCATCATATGCATTCCATATAGGAACAGTGCCAGACCTCCCAACAGAGATAGTACATTTTGAATGGTCATACATCATCGCTTCCTTTCCTTATCAAGTCGGCTTTAGTATAAATAACGAAAGGAAAAGAAACAAGCAGGTTTTGTTAACATTTTGTTAAAACAAAGAAATATGCTTACGGAATCTTAACAATTTCCGTCATTTGTGAATTTGCTGTTTCAAAAGTATAAACAAACTATAAACGCATGCGAAAGGAAATAAAAAAGCCGCCTGTTCTAGGGCAGACGACTCGTTGCTACTGCATAGAGATAAACATATCATCATAGGTTGGAAACGGATAATTATCTGAGGATACCGCTTCTTCAATCTCGTCGATCACTGCACGCAGCTCTTCCATTTTCGGAACGATGACATGATTGAGATACTGTGCCTTTTCCATATTATCCGGATACTTTTGGCGCTCGATCATATGCTCCTTCAAATCATGATAGCGCTCATCAAAGGTATTTAAGAGCTCACACAAATGCTTGATTTTACGCTGGTAATAGCTGTTCTCCATCCCCAGGGAATTTTGTGCATCACTGTAAAACTTAATTTCACGAACAAGGGCAGGAAGGATATCCTTTTTACTGATATCCAGAAGGGTCAGTACCTCCGCTTTGACAGATTTGCGGTATTCCTCTGTCAGTATATCGACACGAGCCTCCAGCTCCAGCCGGTCATATACCTTGTTTCGCTCAAACATTTCCACCGCTTTATCATCAATCATGGAATGGATGCTGTCCACATAATGCTTGATGTTCGGCAATCCGCGTTCCTGTGCCTCCCGAATCCATTCCTCACTGTAGCCATCCTTGGAAAACAGAATACGGGAATGCTTGCGCAGAATATCGCGGCAGATATCCAGTGATTTCTTGCGGATATCATCAATGTATTTATACTGCTGCAGGGTGTCGGCAATACTGCGCAGTGAATCCGCAACAATGGAATTCAATATAATATTCGTCGTTGATGCACTGCGGCTGCTTCCTACCATACGGAATTCAAACTTATTACCGGTAAAGGCGAAAGGAGAGGTACGGTTTCGATCACTGGTATCCTTTGGTACATAGGATAGATTCGCAATCGCATAGGGCTGTGTTTCCACATCCGGCTTAATTTCATGCTCACCGTTACGCAGCTTATCCAAAATGATTTCCAGCTCATCACCCATACAGATGGAAATGACGGCAGGCGGTGCTTCATCGGCTCCCAGACGGTAATCATTACCATAGCAGCTGGCAGCCATACGCAGCAGCTCAGGATATTTATCCACAGCTTCGATGATTGCACAGACAAACAGCAGGAAGCGAATATTTTCATGCGGACGATCCCCCGGCTCCAGAAGATTCTGCCCATCATCGGTAACCAGTGACCAGTTGTTGTGCTTTCCACTTCCGTTCACGCCCTGAAACGGTTTCTCGTGAAGCAGGCATGCCATACCGTGCTTATCCGCCTTTTTCTTCAATACATCCATAATGATCAGGTTTTGATCCACTGCAACATTGGCATCGATAAACAACGGTGCGATTTCAAACTGACAAGGCGCCACCTCGTTGTGCTCGGTCTTTGCATAGATTCCAAGCTTCCACAGCTCCTCATCCACCTCTGTCATAAAGGCCTGTACACGGGATGGAATGCTTCCAAAGTAGTGACCGCGGATATCCATGCTCTTTGGCGGCATGGAGCCAAACAGCGTGCGTCCGGTATGCACCAGATCCTTACGCTCCAAATACATCTTTTTATCAATCAAAAAGTATTCCTGCTCCAGACCGACCATGGCATTGACATGCTTGATATCCTTGTCCTTAAACAGATTTACAATGCGGGTGGCCTGTTTGCTGATCGCTTCCGCTGATTTTAATAGAGGAGCCTTTTTATCCAGGGTTTCCCCGTTGTAAGAAACAAATATGGTAGGGATACAGAGAACGTTATCCCGAAGAAAGGCTGGAGAGGTACAATCCCAATACGTATATCCGCGCGCCTCAAAGGTTGCCCGTAAACCGCCGCTTGGAAAGGAGGAAGCATCCCCCTCGCCCTTGATCAGGGACTTCCCGCTGAACCTGGAAATCGGCTGATCGTGATCCCCTGGCTCTATAAAGCTGTCATGCTTTTCCGCTGTGGAGCCGGTCAGCGGCTGAAACCAGTGAGTAAAGTGCGTCGCTCCCTTGTCCATCGCCCATTTTTTCATCGCATGCGCAATCGCATCCGCCGTCGGCCGGTCCAATGCATCCTCCTTGCGGGTTGCGGTTTTCCATTTTGTATAAATCGGATGAGGAAGACATTCCTTCATCACGCTTTCACTGAAGAGATTGATTCCAAAATCATCAAAAGGGTGTTTTTCTGCCATGATAGATTCCTCCTATAGTGGAATTTTACTGCAAAATGAATTTTTTGTATATAAAAACATGAAAAAAATTGAAGATCTAAATAAAAAATTAAAAAAATATGGAGAAATATGAATAAAAAATCCGTTTCTATCATAAACTGTGAAAATTTTCTGTATTGTGGGAAATGATGGGTTCATAGAAAAAAGAATGAAATAAATGGAAAAGTAGAGTATAATATAAATATCGGTAAAGAGGCTGTCAACGCTTTCTATTTCATGCAGTTCAGCGGTTTAACGCATAAGAACAGCAAGATTTACATACAATGGGGCGAAGGCTGCTTAAAAGGAGGAAAAAAAATGAATTTAAAAGGAACAAAGACAGAAAAGAACCTGAATGAGGCATTTGCCGGAGAATCCATGGCAAGAAACAAGTATACGTATTATGCTTCCAAGGCGAAAAAGGACGGCTATGTTCAGATTTCCAATATTTTTGAACAAACAGCAAACAACGAAAAGGAGCATGCTAAATTATGGTTTAAGCTGCTGCATGACGGTATGCCGGATACGGTTACCAATCTGAAGGATGCTGCTGCCGGTGAAAACTTCGAGTGGACAGACATGTACGCACGTATGGCAAAGGAAGCTCGTGAGGAAGGCTTTGATGACATCGCTGATACGATGGAAGGCGTTCTGGCTATTGAAAAAACACACGAGCAGCGCTATGTTGCTCTGCTGAACAATATCGAGGATGGCACTGTGTTTGAAAAAGCAGAGGAAACCCTGTGGGAATGTCTGAACTGCGGACACCTGCACACTGGAAAAACTGCTCCAGAGGTTTGCCCGGTATGCAATCACCCACGTTCTTACTTTGAGGTACGCAAAGAAAATTACTAATTTATAACAGAAAAAAGGCTTTTTTCGTTAAGAAAGGAGCCTTTTTTTGCATCATTAGAAAAAGTATCGGGAAAGTTTATATGTTTTTTAGAAAAGCATATTGTAAAAAAATATAATATGTGTAGAATATATTTGATACATCTTTCAGCGGCCGCTGTCTGTTCTGTATAAATAAAAGGTGAAGACTGCATAAGGATATGTCAGTTTCCTGCGAACATTTAGAAAGAAAGTCTGGTTAAATTGATATGACAAATTTTATTCATTCCGTGCTGGGGTTCAGAAAACTGTCCCCTGCGCAGAAGATTGCATCGAGCTTCCTGCTTGTGATTCTCAGTGGGACACTGCTGCTGATGCTGCCGATTTCCAATAAGAATTTTCAGTTTCTGAACTGGCTGGATGCTCTGTTCACGGCAACCAGTGCCACCTGTGTAACCGGATTGAGTGTATTTACGGTTGCTGATCAGCTTAACTGGTTTGGTCAGCTGATTCTGCTTCTGCTGATTCAGGTCGGCGGTCTTGGACTGATGACATTTATGGCGGTCTTTATCCTGATTGTGAAAAATCGTCTCTCAATGAATGAGAAAATCGCTATGAAGGAAATGCTGAATCAGGACAGGGTCGTAAATATGCGGAAGTTTCTGCTGGATATCCTGTACTATACCCTGTTTTTTGAGGCTGTGGGTGCGATTCTGATATCGTTTCGCATGATCCCGCGCTTCGGACTTGTGGATGGCAGCTTTAAAGCGGTATTTCTGGCTGTTTCTGCTTTCTGTAACGCCGGCTTCGATACGCTCGGCTCAATAAGCCTTCAGGAATATGTTCACGACCCGCTGATGTGCCTTACCATTATGTCACTGATTGTACTGGGTGGTCTGGGATTTGCAGTCTGGTTTGATATCCGGGATAAGGTGGGGCCGCTGCTACATCGCCAGATTACATTTAAAAAGTTTAGACATTCTCTGTCTCTGCATACCAAAATCGTATTGAGCGTCAGTTTGTTTCTGATTGTTGTACCGGGCTTGCTGATTATGCTGGTGGAGTTCACAAATTCCAGAACACTGGGAGATTTCAATATTTTCGAGAAGCTGATGACTGCGATGTTTGAGTCGATTGCACTGCGTACGGCAGGCTTTACAACAATCAATTATGCAGGTCTGAAGCCTGCGACCGATCTGCTGATGATGGTTGTCATGTTTATCGGTGGTTCTCCGGGTGGTACTGCTGGTGGTATCAAAACAACGACCATCGCCGTGCTTGTTATCTATATTATTTCTTCTTTGAAGGGAAGAGAGCATACCGTTGTTCTTCACAGAAAAATTGGAAGGGGAATCATCATTCGTGCAATGGGAATCTTCTTCATCAATCTGGTTGTGTTGTTTACAGGGATTTTCTTGTTGAATATCGTCGAGCAAAAGCCGTTTTTAAGCCTTTCCTTTGAGGCAGTGAGCGCCATGGCAACGGTAGGTTCCAGCCTTGGAATTACCACCTCTCTGGGTGTGGGAGGCAAGCTGATTATCATCTTCCTCATGTATGTCGGGCGTATCGGTATTTCCACACTGATATTGTCATTGACACGAAATAAGCCAAATAGAAATTCAGCAAATAAGGTTTCATTCCCAAATGGAAATATTATCGTGGGATAAGGAGATAGAAAAAATGAAAAAGATTTCAAACAGACAGTATGTTGTCCTGGGATTAGGGATTTTCGGTTCAACAGTCGCAAAGACATTAAGCAGCTATAACTGCGAGGTGATTGCGTTGGATAATGATGAAAAATGCGTGGACCGCATGGCGGATATCGTCACACAGAGTATGATGTGTGATATTACGGATATCAATCAGCTGCGCGAGGCAGGTGTCCAGGATTGCGATATTGCGATCGTGAGTATGGGGAGCCACCTTGAGGAAAGTGTGATGGGCATTATCAATCTGAAGGAGCTAGGTGTTCCATATATCGTGGCAAAGGCAAAAAATAAGCGTTATATGCAGATTTTTACAGAGCTTGGAGCCAATAAAGTTGTGCGTCCGGAGAAGGAAATGGGAGAGCAGGTTGCTAAGGGCGTATTAGGGAAAAATATTATTGATGTTGTGGATTTGGATAAGGAGTACAGTATCGTGGAAATACCTACACCGCCGCAATGGGTAGGAAAATCTCTGATTGAACTTGATCTGCGCCGAAGATTCGGTATCAACGTTGTGGGCATACGTTCCTATTTGCAGGAGCATTTGAATGTTTGTCCGGATGCAGAATATAAAATACAGAAGGAGGATCATCTGGTTGTGATTGCGGATTGCAAGACACTGGATCGATTTGACGTACTGGATCAGCTGTAAGATGCGAAAACTGCATCTTTTTTTGTGCTTTATGAATACACATGTTTTTGGGTATGCTTTCATATACTGTTTTAATGGAGGATGCTTTTATTTGTAATAGAGGCAGGATGCTCGATGAGAAAAGTCAAAAGCAGGAAATATAAAAAGCAGAAGCTGATTCTTCTGCTGGTCGCGATTGTTCTTGGTTTCGGATGTATTGTCCGTTCGTTTAATATGTATATGGAGCCGCAGCTACAGGCGATTGCCAAACAGCATACAGGGTTTGCAATCAATAATATTGTGAAGGAAGTGCTAGCGGATATTGAATATGATACCGATGCTCTGTTTAAAATAAATCGTACAAAGAGCGGGGATATAAGTAGTATTGAGTATGATTCGTATAAATTGAATCAGCTGCTGTATTCGGCATTGAATACGATTGATAAATCACTGCTGGCTGCACAGGATGGTAAAAAGGACCCTACGACAAAGGATGTTTTCTATGAGGATGGGGTGTTGTACGAGGTTCCGGCAGGTTATCTGAGTCATATTTTCTTTTTATATGATAAGGGGCCGAAAATCAGAGTGCGTATGCGCATGCTGAATGATGTTACAGGGGAGATAAAAACAGAATCGAAGCCATATGGTATCAACAACACCATGATTAAAATATCACTTGTTGTCAAGGTGAATGCACAGGTTATAACTTTTTTGAGTACGTCAGAGCTGGAGACGAAAACGGAGATACCGTTGGTAGTGCAGATTGTGAATGGACAGGTTCCTGATTTTGCTCCGTATAGTAGTTCGTCTGGTAAGTGATGAAAAAGTATTACAGTAGCACTATTTAATTTATAGCCTCAGGAGAGACTAGACTGCAGCCTGTCAATATGAGTGCTGCTAATGCGGTATTCAGATCCACTAGTCTCAGGAGAGACTAGACCAGGCAATGATACATGTCGCTTAATGTTCGCTCGATTTAGATCCACTAGTCTCAGGAGAGACTAGACGAAGGAAATGAAACCGTGACAAATTGTCACAGTTTATTTAGATCCACTAGTCTCAGGAGAGACTAGACGACCCATTCTAAGCTATCTAAAGGCTTTAGACTTAATTTAGATCCACTAGTCTCAGGAGAGACTAGACATCTGGAGATTAGGAAAGAACCGCCTGCATGGGATTTAGATCCACTAGCCTCAGGAGAGACTAGACCTCTCAGGTTACTTCTTTCTCAGTTCCCTGATTAATTTAGATCCACTAGCCTCAGGAGAGACTAGACGGTAACGAGCAGCTTCACACTATATGCAAAGTGGATTTAGATCCACTAGACTCAGGAGAGACTAGACTTTTGTTTACCATTTGTTTTTCCTCCGTGCCCACTTAGGATTTAGATCCACTAGCCTCAGGAGAGACTAGACATAGTACAAACAAATTTTAATAAGGTACTCGGCTAATTTAGATCCACTAGCCTCAGGAGAGACTAGACGGAAACGGCTGAACAGATATCAAAAGCCTATTGATTTAGATCCACTCGCCTCAGGAGAGACTAGACTAATAATCTCAATAACATGGAGATAGGTGGAAGATTTAGATCCACTAGCCTCAGGAGAGACTAGACTTCCTTCAAAACTTCTGTCTGTTTTGATTCTTCAGATTTAGATCCACTAGTCTCAGGAGAGACTAGACAGCATCTTATGCGCCTAAATAAGATAGGCTCAATATTTAGATCCACTAGTCTCAGGAGAGACTAGACTGGGATTTTGGTGGATTAGACAACTTTTATAAGAATTTAGATCCACTAGTCTCAGGAGAGACTAGACCGTGAAAAATCTTATGAGCACCC
Organism: Clostridium sp. DFI.1.208; assembly: GCF_024463855.1. Classification (NCBI taxonomy): domain Bacteria; kingdom Bacillati; phylum Bacillota; class Clostridia; order Eubacteriales; family Clostridiaceae; genus Clostridium; species Clostridium sp. DFI.1.208. Next base: position 28,656 of record NZ_JANGCA010000036.1, read on the forward strand.
CTAAATGAAACAAATTTACATAAATATAAAGTCTGAACTAATGAAAATCATATTAAATCTGTTACAAAAAATTTAAACAAAATGATGCGCGAACCTCCCAGGGAATTCATGTGAGCTTATGGTACGCGCTGGATAAATTAGCGGGGCAATCATCTCTTATTATTATAACAGAAAAAAATCCAAATACATAAAAAGGATACATTTCTGCATGAAATATATCCTCTTATTGCTTATGCCTTCTGCATCATATCAATGTACTTACGAATGTTGGATGCATTGCTGTATGTTTCACAGCTTCCATCTCTGCAGACGACCAACGTCGGTGCCTGCATAATTGAGAATTTTTTTGTTAACTCAGCCTGTTCCTCAGCATCCACTTTTTCATAGGAGATACCAGCACTTTTCAGCCAGCTATCAGCTATTTTACAATTCGGACAGGTCTTAGTTGTAAATAGGAAAACACCTTCTTCATTTACAGCCTGAACGGTATCAGCTTCCTTTTCAACATGTGGTAGGGCATCCTTACCTTTTAAGACAGAATGTCCGATATCATAAACTTTACGCTCTTTGAATTCCTGACTCTTCCCTTCATTCCAATTCTGTACAGGTCGATAGTATCCCGTAATTCGACTCCATACCTCAGTTGTACCACCGCATTGCGGGCATGTATAATGCTCCCCGTTGATATATCCATGATTTCGACAGATGGAATAGGTTGGGGAAAGGGTGTAATATGGCAGGCGGTAGTTCTCAGCTATTTTTCTTACCAGAGCTGCTGCTGCTTTCCAATCCGGAAGCTTTTCCCCCAAGAACGCATGGAACACTGTTCCGGAAGTATATAATGTTTGGAGCTCATCCTGTACATCCAGTGCTTCAAAGATGTCCTCTGTATAGCCAACAGGTAAGTGAGAGCTATTTGTGTAATACGGTGTATTTCCTTCTTCTGTTGCAGTAATGATATCCGGGTAACGTTCCTTGTCATGCTTTGCTAGACGATATGTTGTTGACTCTGCAGGGGTAGCCTCCAGATTATATAAATCCCCATATTTCTCCTGATAAATGACCAAACGCTCACGCATATGATTCAGAACCTCTTTTGTGAAAGCTTGCGCTTCCTTTTGTGTCAGATCCATACCAAGCCATTTGGCATTTAAGGCCACTTCATTCATTCCAATCAGCCCCAATGTGGAGAAGTGGTTCGCAAAGGTTCCAAGATACCGTTTGGTATATGGATATAAGCCTTCCTCCAGCAGCTTGGAAATGACTGTGCGCTTTACCTTCAAGGAGCGTGCAGCGATATCCATCAGATGATCGAGTCGCTTATAGAAATCCTCTTTATTTGTAGAAAGATATGCGATACGCGGCATATTGATTGTGACTACACCAACAGAGCCAGTGCTTTCGCCGCTTCCAAAGTATCCACCGCTTTTTTTACGCAGCTCACGAAGATCCAGCCGCAGACGGCAGCACATGCTTCGCACATCGCTTGGCTCCATATCGGAGTTAACATAATTAGAGAAATAAGGTGTTCCGTACTTTGCGGTCATTTCAAATAGCAGCTTGTTGTTTTCTGTTTCCGACCAGTCAAAGTCACGGGTAATGGAATAGGTGGGAATCGGATACTGGAAACCGCGTCCATTGGCATCTCCCTCAATCATAATCTCAATGAATGCCTTGTTTACCATATCCATTTCTTTTTTACAGTCCTTATATTTGAAATCTACTTCTTTTCCTCCAATAATGCAATTTAGCTCAGCAAGGTCGGCAGGAACTGTCCAATCCAAGGTGATGTTGGAGAACGGTGCCTGTGTACCCCAGCGGCTAGGTGTGTTTACACCATAAATAAAGGATTCCACACATTTTTTAACCTGATCATAGTCCAGATTATCTGCTTTAACGAAGGGTGCCAGATACGTATCAAAGGAAGAGAAGGCCTGTGCACCTGCCCACTCATTCTGCATAATACCGAGAAAGTTTACCATCTGATTGCAGAGTGTCGCAAGATGACTGGCCGGTTTGGATGTGATTTTTCCTCCGACACCGCCCAGACCTTCCTGAATCAGCTGCTTCAGACTCCAGCCGGCACAATAACCTGTCAGCATACTCAAATCATGAATATGCATATCACCAGACTTATGTGCATTTCCAATTTCCTCATCATAGATTTCACTCAGCCAGTAATTGGCAGTGATTGCTCCGGAGTTATTCAATATCAGTCCACCTACGGAATAGGTGACGGTTGAATTTTCTTTTACGCGCCAGTCGGTGGCTTTCACATAGCTGTCGACTAGCTCCTTGTAATCCAGAATGGTGGATTTCATATTCCGGATTTTTTCCCTCTGCTTTCGATAGAGAATATAACATTTCGCTACATCGCCGTACCCGGATTGAATCAGAATGGATTCCACACTGTCCTGAATATCCTCCACCTGAATGCGTTCATGCTTTATTTTTGGCTCAAAATCGGATGTGACACGCAAAGCAAGCATGTCGATAATGCTTGGGTGGTACTGGCGTTCTACCGCATCAAATGCCTTCTGAATGGCATTGCTGATTTTGGCAATGTCAAACTCTGAAATCTTTCCATCTCTTTTAATAACCTGATACATATCGTTCTTCCTTTCCTTCTCTCTATATACCACGAAGCTCTGTATTTGGAACCTTCGCTTTCGCCAATTTCTGAAACTGCTGCAGGGTTTCTTTATCCCATGCATGCAATCCCTTCCTAATGACATGGTCACTGTCTTCAAAATTTTGCAGATACCAGGCGGCTGCACCATGAAGCCATTCTGCCATATCCTGAATATCCTGAGCCGTATGCAGCTCCTTTACAACCGTTGTACGAAATTCATATGGAATATGTCCTTCCTTTAGATAGGTGATGCTCTCCTGTATACCGCTGAGATCAAGATTACGGATACCGGCTGTTTCTCCATATTTTTGTGGAGCGTTTTTGATATCCATAGCGACGTAATTCACAAGCCCTTCTTCAACAAGCAGCTTTAGCTGATCCGGACTACTGCCATTTGTGTCCAGCTTGATTGCATAGCCCATAGCCTTGATTTTTCGTAGAAATTCTGCGAGCTCCGGATTCAACAGCGGTTCACCTCCGCTGATACAGACACCATCCAGAATTCCTTTTCGTTTTTCCAGAAAGCTGAGCACATCAGCTTCCTGCAGCTCCGGCATGTTTTCTGGCAGAAAGACGAGATCGCTGTTTTGACAGAAGGGGCAGCGGAAATTGCAGCCACCTGTAAAAATCGTACTTGCCATTTTTTGCGGATAATCCAGCAGAGTCAGCTTTTGAATGCCAAACAGCTTAATGCCTGCTTCTTCCTGCTGTTCATATTTCCGGGCATTCTCGCTTAGCTTACTGAGCGTTGCTTCAAACTGCTGCAGCTCCTGCGTACCGATATCCTTGGATAAAAGCTCCCACCACTGCTGACGGATCATGTAGATATCACGGATGATATCCTTAGTCTTGTCGGTGGTATATAACAGTCGAATGCGTTTATCCTCCGGACTGTTTTGTGTTGTTACATAGCCAAGCTCCTCCAGACGGGAGATGCTCTTGGTAATGGTTCCTTTATCAAAGCAGCCCTTTTGTGCAAGCTGCTGCATGTTCAGACCCTCCTGTTCATAGATGAGAATCAAAAACAGAATCTGTGCTGCATTGATGTCGTGTCCGCATAACTTTTTATCATAATATTTCTGTCCGCAGCGGTACAGAATTGAGGTGTTTAAATATAAATAGTTGCTGTTATCCATGTCTTCCCTCCGATGGTTGGCCTTTCAACTATAAGAATGATAGCACACAAAAGTTGAACATTCAACCTTTGTAAAGAATGTAACAAATGAAAAGCAAAGTCATCACAAAAATTTATAAATGTATAAATTGGAAAGGTAATCCTTTCTGGACAAAGAGAAGATTTTTTCATAAAATATTGAATCGATGTAGAGCGCATTCCTGATTTGTGCTAGGATAATAGGGAAGGTGAAGTACATGAGAATGCTGTTGTTTTTACTCCTATGTCTGCTGATTCTTCTCCTTGTGCAGCTGTTCTTCTGGCATACGGTGAAGAAGCTGTATAAGAAAAAGCAGACCCGTTATGTACTATTGACAGTATCCCTGCTTGGCAGCGGTTTTCTGATTTATCGTTTTACTCCGTTCTTTGTGATGTATAAGGATGCGATGTGGAGGCGCGGCGCCCTGGTTATGATACTGAATAGCATATATCTGCCGCAGATGGCAGGCTTTTGTCTGCTTGCTCTGGTGCAAAAGCTGTACTGTAGAAAGCATCACAGGGAATTTCATACAAAGCTCTTTGCTCTTGCATCTGTGATCATGCTTTTGTTTTCCGTATATGGAATCGGGTGTGCCTCCCGTGTTACGGTGCGTTATGAAAGCGTTGAATTGAAGGGAGTGCAACAGAAACAAAAGCTTTTGTATATCAGTGACCTGCATGCAGGAACAACGCTTTCGTCTCCTTATGGAACCATAGAGCGTCTCGCTAAAGATTGCGATATTGTGCTGCTTGGCGGAGATTTGTTTGATGAAGCGACATCACATAAGGATATGGAGGCTTTGTGCAGGATGCTTTTCGACCTGCATAAGGATATTTACTACGCAGGCGGTAATCATGAGCTGTTGCAGAAACAGCGTGGGGAATATGAGGCGATGCTGCGTTCAGCAGGTGTACATATTCTGCAGGATGAATCGGCAGTGGTCAACGGTATCCGGATCATCGGACGAAAGGATAGAGGGGAGGACAGACGCTCGTGGTCTTCACTTATAAAGGGACAACGTGAAGATGTGCCTGTGATCTTGCTGGAGCATCGTCCGAAGGCTGTGACTGATGCCGGTGATGCAGGTTTGCTGCAGCTATCCGGACATACGCATAACGGTCAGATATTTCCCAATACGGTGCTGACAAGGATACCATATCCGAAAGCATATGGCAGCTATGATGTTGGGTATCGTATGCTGGTTTCATCGGGAACGGGTACATGGGGATTTCCGATGCGGGTCGCATCACATAATGAAATACTGTTCATTACAATACAACCAAAGAATACATGAGAATAGCAAAAAAGGAGAAGTCAATTTCAGGATATGATTACTGAAATCTGGATTCTCCTCTTCCTCATTCATATTGAGCACTGCAGCGTGCATAATCAATTCGTCTGTTTTTCATTTACAAGATTTGCTTCAATCGCGTTTTTTGCGCTGGCCATCAGCTTTAGCGTAATATCAGAGAGCATCCTCTTTGTCTGCTTGTCTGTACGGTTCAATGCCTTTAAGATCAGAGCAGTGCTGCGCATTCGATTTTCATTCATCTCTTTAAAGGAAGCGGCATTGGTATTGCTTAAAATCTGAAACACGGCATCTGTGAAGGCTTCTCTCTGGGAGCGGTCAAGCTCACCAATCCAGTGCTTGATTGTACTGTCCAGGATGATGCTTTGCCGATCCACATTATTCAGACGTACAAAATCAGGACCGAGTACCTCCCAGGAATAGGGATCATGCTGCCACAGAGAAATCTGTGTGCTGGAAATGACAGTATAATGCTCCTCATGCTCCATAAGCATACCGACTATACTGGATTGTGGAACAAAGGTTTCTATGCGCTGTGCGATGGAACGATAGCCTGCTGTTTTTAATGTTTCTGCGGAAAATCCAGGCCCATCGTGATTGTAAACCTGCAGGATTCTTCTTTGTACGGCAGTGGTACAGAAGGCACCAGCATAGACTGCAAGATTGCCGCCCTTTGAATGTCCGCATAGGATAATGCGCCGCTTTGGGTAGGCAGCTGCCATAGCTTCCAAATACTGTACCGCTTCCTTCTGTGAAGGAATGGCATCCAGAAAGGTCATATTGAAATCTTCTTTCCAGCCTACAAGTGTATTATCCGTACCGCGATAGGTAATCAGCATAACATCATCCTCCAGCAGACAGGTGAGGGCAGAGAACTGTTTTTCCATAGAGGGATTCAGATGATCGATGTAGCCGCAGAGGATTACCTTGCCATAACGGTTTCCTTCTGCCATTTTATACAGCAGCTGCAGGTCTTCGTTCACGCGATAATGGATATCCTCCGGCCTTGTTTGCTTGAATATTTCAGAGGCGGTCTGGACACATAGCATATTTTGTGCGGCAAATGCCGGCTGCAGACGCAGATAGGATAGACAGCTGCATATGAGAGTATCCACTGCACAGCAGGGAACTGCAGAAAACGTTAAATCATTTCTCCATGTAAGATAATCAAATACATTGCTCATAATATTATTCTCCTGTCGTTTTTTTGGTAGGCTGTCGCTGCTTTCCAAGCATTGCTGAAATCTGATGTGGTCGTTTGCTATCCTGCTTATGTTGAAAGGGAATACCCGTGCACAGAATGGTAGTAAAGTGCAAGGTGCTTATTTTCCACATTTTATGATGGATGAGCGGCAGGGGGAATATGATTCGCATATGACAAGTGCTATAGAAAAGACAGGCATCTTGCTGAATCGTCCCCCGTTCCTTGCAAATAAGGCTCGCAGTGCATTTTCTGATAACTGTATAAAAAAAGTCCTTTTTCAAGGACTGTTTTTCTCAATGGTGGGAACGGTGGGACTTGAACCCACACGGGATTAACTCCCAACGGATTTTAAGTCCGTTGCGTCTGCCTATTTCGCCACGATCCCAACAAAAATGGAGGTTCCGATCGGATTTGAACCGATGATCACAGAGTTGCAGTCTATTGCCTTACCACTTGGCTACGGAACCATTTGAGCTATTCTTTTTGAAACATGTTGCTTTAATATTATACAATAATTTTTAGAAATTGCAATAGGCATTTTGCCTTTTTATAGCTTTTTTTGAGAGATTTTTCAATTATGAATAAAACAGGCATGTTCAGGTGCCATACTTACCGAAATCTATTGCATACTTGTAACCGTTATACTGTGAACAAAAATTTCACAAGCTGTTATGCTTATGCGCATATGAAATGTATACCAATGTTAGCGGAAGAATCAATATCGCATTATACACCATATGCACTGAAATTCTTACCAGCTGTATATTCAGGTGAATTAAAAAACAACGAAAATTAAATTAGGCTACGTCTACGAATTCTCTAATTGTTTCAAAATAGAACGAAATACCATTTATATGAACAAAAAAGATTGAAAATTAAGTTGTATTTTTCCTATTTGCATACTATAATCTAAAATATGAACAAATAACTGGAGATGATACTATGAAACTGTTCACAGTAGGGCCTGTTGAAATGTACCCTGAAACATTACAGGTTAGCGGTACACAGCTGCCGTATTTTCGCAATGATGAATTCTCATCCATAATGAAGGAAAACGAACAACAGCTCCTGTCTTTATGTGGCTGCGGAAAAGGAAGAGCGCTGTTTCTGAGCGGCAGCGGCAGTGCAGCAATGGAGGCGGTAGTTGCCTGCAGCTTTCGCCGACGGGACAAGGTACTGATACTTCGCGGAGGGAGCTTTGGCGAACGCTTTGCACAGCTGTGCAGAATATACGGGATACCCTATGATGAGCTGTGTCTGCAGGAACTGGAGGCATTGCGAAAGGAACACCTGGACGCTTTTTCTCAAAATGAATATTGTGCACTGCTTGTCAATCTGCATGAAACGAGCACCGGACAGCTTTATGATATGCAGCTGCTTTCTGCGTTTACGAAAGCAAAGAATATGTATCTGATTGTGGATGCCATCAGCAGCTTTCTCGCGGACCCGCTGGATATGGACCAAATGGGAATCGATGCCTTGATTCTTTCCTCTCAGAAAGCACTGGCATTATCTTGCGGATTGTCCATGGTTGTTTTGCAGGAATCCTTCTATCGGAATATGATCGAACCAAAAGATGATATCTGCCTGTATTTGAGCTTAAAGGAGCATGCACGCAATATGGAGCGGGGACAGACTCCCAACACACCGGCAGTCGGTATCCTTATGGAGCTTCATGAGCGACTGCAGCATTTACAGGGGGAGGGCTTTGTCCATGAACAGCAGCGAATTGCAAAGCGTGCTGCCTACTTTCGCCGCAGGGTTCAAAGGCTGGGGATACAGCTCCCAAGCTTCCCTCTCAGCAATGCCCTGACGCCACTGCTGTTTAACGGTGATGCGCAAAAGGTTTATCAGTTTCTGATAAAGAACTATGCCATCACATTAACGCCAAGCGCTGGAGCGTTGAGGGACCGTATGCTGCGTGTGGGGCATTTGGGAAATCTGAAGCTGGATGATTATGATGCCCTGTGTGACGGGCTGAAGGAGTATGAAAAATGAAAGCAATCCTAATGGCAGCCGGGATGGGTACCCGTATCGCCACGAAAACAAATGAGCCAAAGTGCTTACTGAATATCGGCAACGGACCTTTGATTCGCCATACGGTGGAGCTGCTGCTGAACAATCAGATCGAGGTATACATCTGTCTGGGCTTTAAGGGGCATTTGATCAGGGAGGCACTCTGTGGGTATCCGATCACATTTTATGAAAATCCGTTCTATAAGGTAACCAACAGCATCGCATCCCTCTGGTTTTCCAGAGAACAGCTGGATGAAACACAGGATCTTCTGCTTGCGAATGCAGATGTTTTCTGGCAGCAGGATATTCTTGATCTTCTGCTCGCAGATGATCACAAAATCCTTTTACTGGCGGACAGCTCGCGCAGATTGAGCGGAGATTATTTCTTCCATTGTGAAAACGGAATCCTGACAGATTATGGAAAGGATATGCCGGAGGCTGAGCGTACCAGCGAGTACGTCGGCATCGCCCGGATACAGAAGCAGGAGATTGCCTGCTTTCGCAAGCAGATGGAGCAGCTCGTCCATGCGGGTGATTACCAGCTTTGGTGGGAAAATACACTATATTCCATGATTGGACAGAAACAGATTCCGGTACGGGATATTGCAGGGCATTACTGGTCGGAAATCGATGTACTTCAGGATTATGAAAATATTCTGGACTATGTGCGTCGCCATCCACAATGTCGGTAACGCCCTCAGCAAATGCAAAGATAGGCGCATATAAATAAAATAAGACTTATCACAGCCAGGTATGAGGTCTGGTCTTGATAAGTCTTTTTTGTGCTGCATACTGACAGCATAATCTGAATAGCACACGCATGCCGGATCGGCATCCTTCGATTGCATGCTTATTTCTTCCGTATATGAAGCTGATTGTCCATAGGAATCGATGCATCCTCCATATCCATATAGTTCATATATGCGTAGGTGATGTTCAGCTTTTTCCCATGCAGCCTGCGATAGTATCGGATATAATCCATCGCGGAAAGATCACTGGTGATATAATTCTTATAATGAAACAGCATGGATACCTCTAGCCGATCACTTGCCTTATGCATGAAATCCACCAGCTCCCCGCTTGTTTTCAAGCCGGTATCCGGCAGTGTCAGCCCCACATCCCTGCTGAAGGTCTTCATATGCAGATAGATGCTGTGATCATAATCGACATGCAGGAAATTACCGACACTCTCTGTGATACATTCCCGATTTGTCTCCATTTTTACATGGGACAGTGGTGCAGCATAGCCTTGTGCACAGGCAATCGGGACAAGCAGATTCGCAGGCAGAAAGCCGATTTGCAGACTGTCATTCTCTTTGATGCGTACATCAATCAGCCACGCCAGATCATCACTCATCAATAGCAGCCGTTCTTCCTTTTCGGTAGCCTGTACGCCGCTTAGCTGCAGCAGCATGCAGAATACCAGCAGAATCGGCAGTTTATGCTTCATAGAACTCCTCCTTTCCTTTTTCTAGTATACGTCAGGTGAAAAAGGGTTATACAAAACTTGCGATATGTTCAAATAGCATCGGAATTGTTGCAAAATTGTAATGATGAAATGCGAAAATAAGATTGAAATGTTTTCTTAATGTGATAAAATGGGTACTACATGAACAAAGATAGGGTTGAGGTGTATGAAAAAGCTGATTCTTGCCATGGTTGTGATCACCATGGCTTTACTCGTGAGCATATCCAATGAGCAGAATACGATTATCGTCTACTCCTCCATGGAGCAATTTCGTGGAGAGGAGCTGCAGCAGCAGCTGAATGAAAAATTTCCGGATTTGCATGTCATGGTCATGTATGTATCCACCGCCAAGGCTGCGGCAAAAATATCTGTGGAGCAGGAGCAAAGCGACGCGGATATCGTCGTTGGTCTGGAAACCTCCTACATGGAGAAGATTAAGGATCAGCTGGCAGATATCAAGGGAAAGAGCCGTCTGCAGTATTTGGATGGTCTGGCACCTAAGGATCACGGCAATGCGTATGTGACCTGGGAACGACAGGCAGGTGCCTTTATCATCAATACGGATGTATTGAAAAAGCATAAGCTTAGTGAACCGAAAACCTATGAGGATCTGCTGGATCGCAAATATTATAATCTGATTGCCATGCCAGACCCGAAATCGAGCGGCACCGGCTATTTCTTCTACAAGAATCTGGTGAATACCATGGGAGAAGCAAAGGCTCTGGCATATATCGATCAGCTGGAATTCAATGTCAAGCAGTTTACGGAATCTGGCAGCGGTCCGATCAAGCTGCTCATTCAGGGCGAGGTCGGCATCGGCTTGGGACTGACTTTTCAGGCGGTCAATCAGATCAACACCGGCTCTCCCTTTAAAATCATCTATCCCAAGGAAGGCTCGCCCTATTCTCTGACGGGCACCGGTCTGATGAAGCGTCATGCGGATGATCCCGATGTACAAAGGGTGTTTGATTTCATCATCAACGATTTCCTGTTGTATGATAAGGAGCACTTCTCACCGGAGGCTATCCTGAAGGATCAAAAGAATACGATACAAAATTATCCGACACACATTCCGTATGCCGATATGAACGGCATCGAGGACATACATGAAAAAGAAAGGCTGCTGGACTTATGGAAGTATTAGAAAAAGAAAAGCTGATCGTTCGCGATCTGTATAAAAATTTTGATGGCAAGGATGTACTGAAAACGATATCCTTCACTGTGCATGAAGGGGAATTTCTAAGTGTGCTGGGGCCCAGCGGCTGCGGCAAGACAACGCTTCTGCGAATCCTGATCGGACTGGAACAGCAAACCAAAGGGCAAATCCTGATGGATGGGGAGGATATCTCCCACTTGAAGCCGAGTGAGCGAAATATGGGAATCATATTCCAAAACTATGCACTGTTCCCCAATATGACCGTACTGGAAAACGTGGAATATGCATTGAAGCTGCGTTCGGATAAAAAAGCGGAAAGCCGAAAAATCGCCTTACAGACACTGGAAGCGATCGGTATGAGCGATCAGATCAAAAAACGCCCCTCCCAGCTATCCGGCGGACAGCAGCAGCGTGTGGCAATCGCCAGAACACTGGCGCTGAATCCGAAAATCATTTTGCTGGATGAGCCGATCAGTGCACTGGATGTCAGCATGCGCGAGGTCATGAAAAAGGAGCTGAAGGACATTCAGAAGCGCTTTAATTCCACCATGATCTTTATCACCCATGAACAGGAGGAGGCATTTTATCTGTCCGATCGCATCATGGTTATGAGTGAGGGAAACATCGAGCAGATTGATACACCGCAGAATATTTATCACCATCCGGCAAACCAGTATATCATCGACTTCGTCAATGCGCATCTGGATGGCAAGCTGGAAAGTCTGTGTAAATGTACGGGGAAACAGGTCTATGAACAATAAACGCTATCAGGCTTCCCGTGTCCTCGTTGCCCTTTTTCTGTTTTTCTTTGTCATCTGTCCGCTGATTGCCCTGCTGGTAAACATCGATGCCAAGGATATTCAGAAGGTACTCACATCCCCGCAGTTTCAGCCAATGGTGATCAACTCGCTGTGCACCACCATTCTGGCAACCCTGTTATCCGTATCCCTGGCCTTTGCACTTGCCTGGTTTATGAACCGTTCCCATATCCGGCATCGCTCTGTTTACACCATGCTGTTCACACTGCCGATGCTTATCCCCTCCATCTCCCATGGGATGGGGCTGGTACTGCTGTTCGGTGATAACGGCATCATATCCAATCTGCTGCATATGAAATTTTTCCTGTACGGGTATGTCGGTATCATTCTTGGCTCCATTCTGTATTCCTTTCCGGTTGCCTTTTTGATGCTGAACGATACCTTTCAATATGAGGATTACACGACCTATGAGGCTGCCAGTGTGCTTGGCTTATCCAAGCGCCAGCAGTTCTTCACCATCACGCTGCCCAATATCAAGGGGCCTTTGATCAGTGTTGTTTTCTCAGTCTTTACGATGATTTTTACCGATTACGGCGTACCGCTTGTCGTCGGCGGGAAATCCATCACCCTTCCGGTATATATGTATCGTGAGGTCATTGGACTTCTGGATTTTTCAAAGGGAGCCATTATCGGAATCCTGCTATTGATTCCTGCCGTTATCGCTTTTGTCCTTGATTTGAAAAATGAAAATAAGGGCAGCAGCTCCACGGTAACGCGTTCCTATCAGATTGCGCCGAATGCGAAGCGTGATCGTATTGCCCATATCGTTTGTATCGCCACGGTTGTCTTTCTCTCTTTGCCGCTGATCACCTTTGCCGTGCTTTCCTTTGTCAATCACTATCCAACCGATCTTTCTTTGACACTGGACAATATTATACAGGCGATGGATCTCGGCGTTCGTATGTATTTGAAAAATTCGCTGGCGATTGCAATGCTGACATCCATGGTCGGCGTCTGTCTGACCTATTTAACAGCCTTTATGACAGCCCGTAATGCATCGCAGCTATCCAGCCGCGTTTTGCATCTGGTGTCCATGATATCGCTAGCCATACCCGGTGTCGTCCTCGGTCTGAGCTATGTGCTCTTTTACAAGGGAAGCTTTCTGTATGGCGGTATTGCGATTCTGGTGCTTGTCAACATTACGCATTTCTTTGCCAATCCTTATCTGATGGCATACAATTCGCTTCAGCAGTTTCACAGCAATCTGGAGGATATCTCCGCAGCAATGGGGATTTCCCGCTTCCGTATGCTGAAGGATGTCTATATTCCCTGTACGAAGGGAACCATTGTAGAGATGTTCAGCTATCTGTTTGTCAATTCCATGGTGACGATATCCGCAGTATCCTTTCTGGCGAATTTCCGCAATATGCCGCTGTCGCTGCTCATACCGCAGTTTGATTCGCAGTCACTGATTGAGGCGACCGCCTTTATCTCTGTTGTGATTTTGCTTGTCAATCTGATTGTGAAGCTGCTTGTATATGTGGTGAAAAGGAAGCTGATCAAGGATCATGAGGCTTAGCAGGAGGCTTCCTCCTATGTATTTCGATATTTGCAAAACCGCTGTACTCTGCTATAATGATAAAAGCGCTGTAAAGGAGATACGTATATGAACCTTACATTAAATCAGTTTGAAACCCTGGTGTATATCGAACGCCATCAAAACGACAAATGCACCCAGAGAAGACTGGCAAAGCAGCTGGATCTTTCTCTCGGTGTCATCAATAAAACCCTGACGGAGCTGCAGGACAGCGAAGTGATCAAAACCAGAGGAAGCTCTATGTATGATGTTACCCTCAAGGGCTATGAGGTACTGGAGCCCTATCGAGTGAAGAAGGCAATCTTTCTTGCGGCCGGCTTTGGCTCCCGCATGGTACCGATCACCCTGAATACACCCAAGCCCCTTGTTCTGGTACATGGAAAGCGCATCATAGAAACCCTGCTGGATGCTGTCGTGGCTGCGGGTATTGAGGATATTACGATTGTGCGTGGCTATCTGGGGGAACAGTTTGACGTACTGCTGCACAAATATCCGAAAATCAAATTCATTGAGAATCCGCTGTTTAACGAAACCAATAATATTTCCAGTGCCTATCTGATTAAGGATATGATGTGCAATGCCTATGTGCTGGAAAGTGATCTGTTGCTGTACAATCCGGAAATTATTCGCAAATATGAATATACCACCAATTATTGCGGTATCAAAATGGATGTTACCGATGACTGGTGCTTCTATACCCGAAAGGGCTACATCAGCAGACTTGCAGTAGGTGGCAAGGACTGTCATCAGATGGTGGGAATCTCCTTCTGGAATAAGGAAGACGGAGAGAAAATGGCGAAGGATATCGAAGAGGTGTTTAAAATGCCGGGTGGTAAGGAAAAGTATTGGGATGAGGTGGCGTTGCGTGAAAAGCTGTCCAATCACAAGGTAATCGTAAAGCCTGTCCGCCAAGAGGATATCGTGGAAATCGATACGTTCAAGGAATTGAAGCAGATTGATCCCATCTATAATGTTTAACGAAGAGGAATTTCACTAGGAAAAAAGCGTTCATTACGATAAAGGATGCAGGAGGCTATTCCATGCATTGCATGCCTCTGGAATAAGAGGAAGCCAGCACTGTCTCCTGCGTGAAGAATGCCTTACCAAAGGAACTTCCTTTTTCTCTGCTTCGGAAATGAACAAATCATATCCAATGCATAAGCGCTGTATAGCTGAACAGGATATGAACGGAAAGGTTGTGTTGGAAATGAATCCTAAAGTCTATGAATTTGATGCTGTGCTGCAGAAAGTTGATGGTATAGATGGTGCCTATATCGAGTTTCCATGGGATGTAAGGGAAGAATTTCAAAAGGGAAGGGTCTACGTGCATGCGACATTTGACAATGTAGCATATGATGGCTCCCTTGTCCGCATGAAGACAATACGCCATATTTTGGGTGTGCGTAAGGATATCCGTGCACAAATCGGCAAGCAGCCGGGGGATAGCATCCATGTTACCATACAGGAAAGAAGCCGCTGAGGAAGTAGACTCCATAGCGGCTTTTTGTGTACGTAACGCAGGAAGAAAAACAACCCGCTTCATATGCAGTTGAATATCCCATAGGAAATAGAAAGCAGGATTTTCATGGGAAGAGGAATCAAGTATCCATGTGATGTTTATAACAGGAGGCCAGGGGAATGATACTTCCTGGCTTTATCTTTTAAGGATACAATCAGAATGGAGTCGACTAGAAGGAATGACGTGTGCTTCTATACCCCTTTGCGTTACCTGATCTATTTGCTTTCATCTGAGGGCATATATCGTATGCGCTGCTGTGCCGTGGGGATGCCCTCGCATACCGTATGCCATTGTTCGTTTTCAAACACCTCATATTGGATAAAGGCGCAGGGAAGACCATTCGCATGCAGAAAATCAGCACTGTCCATGAGCTGGAAATGAAGATGGGGAAACATGGAATTACCGCTGTGTCCAATGCTGCCGATGCGGTCGTTTGTCTGTATATGTTGTCCCTCAGAGACCGCAATCGAATTTGGCTGCAGGTGACAGAAGGCGGCATAGACCGTATCTGTATACTGAATTATGACTGCATTGCCGGCTATGTCACTTATTTTTTGATTTTGCTTGAGACGGCTATTTTTAAACGCTCGCAAAGCATCTGTGAATAGGCGGGCACGCGGTCTTTCTTTGCAGCCATCCATCACATATACAACCGTTCCATCACACGGAGAATATACAGGCTTTCCATAGCAATAGCACGCAGAGATTGGGACGCCGAACAACAGGTACTGAAGCACATGGGAGCGATAGCAGGGATGAGTGCTTCTATTCCAATCCAGCTGCAGAAAATCATAGGCATATCTGGTAGCAAACGCATTCGTTCCATGACTGGGTATGCGGCTTCCCGGTGTATTGGGCGTATTCCATTCACCTGTTAAAGGAAAATGCATAAGAACTGGCTTATTCATCGTCTGCATGGGGAGCCTCAATTCCATTGTCCTTATACATGAGCCTGCGCAATCCCATGAAAAATATGTCCAAATCTTTTTCAAGGGAGGAAATGCAAAGCTTTGCAGGCTGCATGGTCCTGATTTTATCCAGCATTAAGTCCTGAAATCCCTTGCAGGAGCAATATAGGATTTGTATACATGTTGCATCTTCCTGCGGCAGTAGAAACAGGCTGCGATCGTATTGTTCAAATAGATTAGGGCAGTCCTCCGTCTTCCGCTTTATCAGCTTTTGCTGGATATCTTCATCAAATAGCTGGATATCCATTCCTGCACTCATTTTGAAAAAATCAAATACCCATGGGTATGCATACAGCAGCCGCAGCTGGATCAGATATGCGCCATGAAGCCGTTTGATCAAGTCGGGCTCTGTACGATCCAGCTGTCTGTAATACTCCTTGTTCAGCAGATCTGAAAAATACTCATAGACGAAGAGAAATAGCTGTTGTTTGTTACCGACGTAGTGAAACATAAGCGGCTTGGAAATTCCGGCGTCCCTTGCAATTCTGTTTGTAGAAGCCTGCTCATAGCCAACCTCTGCGAACTCTTTTAATGCAGCGTTTAACAGCGCTTCTTTTCGCTGTTTCTGAAGCTGTGGTGCGTTTGCGGGCATCGATAGTCCTCCTTACATGGATTTATCTAATAGGTCAATACCATCACAGCATCATTTACCTGTAAGGTCAACACTTTGCTGCGTTATCCCGCAAAGCCTATAATAAAAAAGAAAAGGAAGCAGTTTCGACACAGCGCGCTGTGGAAAAGCCTCCTTTGCATACGTAATAAATTGTGGAGGATATCAAGCTTCCTCAAAATAGAACAGGTCTTCAAATTTCCAATCAAGAGCAATACACAGAATGAGGGCAAGCTTGGCGGTCGGATTAAATTGCCCTGTTTCAATCGAGCTGATGGTGTTGCGTGAAACACCGACAAGCTCCGCCAGCTGTGTCTGGGATAAGTGCATGGCACAACGGGCCTGCTTCAGCCGGTTGCGTAGAATCAGCTCTTCCTTCAGCATAACAGTTTCAACAGAAATAGAATCAGGAACAGGAGGAACAGCATTGTGTAAAAAATGGAAAGCAGCAGCTCATGCCGTTTTTTCATGAGGCGATATTTCATAAAAAACAGTGTGCATAATATGCCGAAATAGATCAGCCAGCTTCCCAAACTGAGCTGTCCAGTTACTGCGACCTCCATAACTGCGACAAAACAGCACAGCAGCATACCGACCTTTGCTGCTACTTTGCTTGCTTTTTCAAGACTTTGCAGCTCCATGATATCCATTCCCTTGTTTTCATTTCTGCTCTTTGCGAGTATCTCTTCTTTATTCATCGGGTATTCCACCTTTCCTGCCAAGCATACTTGGTATAACAAGTATATCATACCAAGTTTACTTGTCAATAGAGATGACAAGTTTTCTTTGCATTTATGTAGGGCTACTTTGCTTGGAGTAAGACATGAAATGAAGCAGCAGGACAGCCACTATGCATCGCACGCTCAGAAATACCGCAAGTGCTGTACTTGGACAATGGTGAGCATGTCTTTTTTGCTGACCTTTGATACGTTGCAAGAGGAGAAGGCCGATAGTTCCTTCCTGCATTGTTTTTTCATTGAAATTCTGCTAGAATGCAGATAGCGTTACCTGATGATTCCATGACTGTGGAGTCATCCTATATATGCATAAGGAGGCCCCTATGAAATATTACGATCAGCACGTACATTCCAATTTTTCCTTTGATTCCGGTACAGAGCTTTCGGACTATCTGAAGTATGCCAAAGGACATTTAGTGACAACAGAGCATGTGGATTTGGAAAATTCCGCCAACGGCTTTCAGGACAGCTGGATGGATTATGAACGCTATAGCACCTATCTTAAGACATTGCAGAAACAAACGGATATCCGGCTGTTACGGGGTGTTGAAATTGGCTGGCTTCCCAGACATCATGCGCAGCTGATGGCCTGGCTGCAGAATAAGCAATTTGATATCATCCTGCTCAGCATCCATCAAAACGGTTCCTTTGATTATATGGATGAGGAGGCCAGACAGCATGAAATTTCCTATATACTGCATTCCTATTTCCAACAGATGCTAGCGGCTGTGCAAAGTGATCTTCCTGCGAATGTTCTCAGTCATTTTGACTATGTAAGCCGGATACAGGATGTTGATACGGACACGTTTCTTGCAATCGCTCATCCGTATATGGAGCAAATATTTCCGGAAATGATCAAACGCAGCATCGCTTTGGAGCTGAATACCCGCAGTATGTTTCAGTATGGGCAGCTGCCTTTATATGAAACCGTGGTTGACTGGTATAAGCAGTTGGGAGGGGCAATGTTTACGATGAGCTCAGATGCGCATAAAGCAGAAGCCTATGCCTTTCATTTTCATGAGGGAAGGGAATTTCTGCGACGGCATGATATTTCAAAGCTGACGGTTTTTCAAGAAGGTAAGCCTTATATGATAAACTGGGAATAGACCTTGTGAGGCTAGTGGATCTAAATAAAAATATAATAAGTCTTGTTTACATCCAATAAGGTCTAATCTCTTCTGAGACTAGTGGATCTAAATCTGCATGGGAGATTTTTCCGGGCACACCAGAGCAGTCTAGTCTTAGTGAATCTAAATAAGACTGCCGCAATCTCTACCTCTTTACAGTCATTGCCCATCCTGCTTTCAAGTAGCTTCATCAGCTCATGAAGAAAAGGATAGCTGGACTGCTAACCTGTGCTGTCCTGAGCCAAACAAAACGAGATTTCGCATACTCAGAAATTCTGAGGGTTGAAATCTCGTTTTCTTATTCTAACCGATATGGATATAATGCTAAGCCTCTATGTTTCTCTACTATATAGAAGCAGGCCTTTCGCTTATGGTTTTGATCCAGGCGGAAAGCTCTTTCTCTGAAGCGCCTGCACGAAGCAGCTGTCCGTCCTTCACGTCTGCTCCCTTTGCGAGTGCGGCTATATGACGGGCGGAATCACCGAGTCCGCTGCCGCCAGAGGTGGCAAAAGGAACGATGGTCTTGCCATGGAAATCATAGGTCTCCACAAAGGTATCGATAATCGATGGCTCCCGATACCACCAGATAGGAAAGCCAATCAGGATCAGGTCATACTGCGCCATATGTTCAACCCTCGTCTGGATCGCAGGGCGAGAGCTTTGATCACTCATTTCCACTGAGCTTCTGCTTTGGTTATTCTCCCAATCCAAATCTGCAGCTGTATACGGCAGCTCTGGCTGAATTTCAAACACATCAGCCTTCATAAGCCCTGCGAGCCTTTCTGCCACCTTTTTTG
This sequence comes from Clostridium sp. DFI.1.208, assembly GCF_024463855.1. Classification (NCBI taxonomy): domain Bacteria; kingdom Bacillati; phylum Bacillota; class Clostridia; order Eubacteriales; family Clostridiaceae; genus Clostridium; species Clostridium sp. DFI.1.208. Next base: position 47,708 of record NZ_JANGCA010000036.1, read on the forward strand.
TTGTACCGCTTGCACTGAAGTATGCTACTAAAATTTTCTGCATCATGTTGCCTCCTTTATGAGCTGTGCTGTCATCATCACATCCCTACTATACAACCTGGAGTTCACTATAGGTCAAGTAGAAATAGGAAAAAAGCTGCTTTATTATGGAAAAAGCTATGACCTACAGCCATACGAGCCGATAAAGCTCTTTGATCGAAAGCATAGACGGATACAGAATAGTAGGCTGTTGCCATAACGAGCTGTTGGAGCATTGCTGTTTTTATTCGTGCTTTCATGCTGTATTTCGCAGGGAAAAGAAAAATCGCATGGGAATCTCACATGCGATGAAATTCTAGGCTTCTCCTCGATAGCTGAAGAAAGGATACAGGACGCATATCGTGAATCCTTTGAATCGAAGGGAAGCGGGCGATACAATTCGAGACGACCTATGACAGCTTTGCCCCGCAGATGCCATGCAGGGAGGAATCCACAGGCTGCTCCTTCATCATGACTGCATACAGACGATACCCTCCGGCAAGATGTGTCGCTGAGAAGCCATGCTGGGTCAGCATTCTTGCGGCCAGATAGCTTCGCAGACCGCTTTGGCAAACCAGATAAACCTCCTGCCCCTTATCAAGCTCATGCAGCCGCTCCCGCAGCTCATCTATCGGAATATGGCGGCTTTTGTCAAGGTGTCCGGCCGCATACTCATCCTCCGTGCGTACATCGATGATCTGTGCATGTGCATCCAGTCTGGCAAAATCCTGAACATGCAGCTGCTTAACCAAACCGGCCTGTATATTCTCCGCGAGAAAGCCTGCAATATTGACAGGATCCTTGGCTGAAGAAAACGGGGGAGCATAGCTTAATTCCAGCTGGGCAAGATCTGCAATCTGCATATGTCCGTGAATCGCTGTCGCAAGTACGTCAATGCGCTTATCCACTCCCTCAAAGCCGACAATCTGTGCGCCCAGCACCTCTTTGGTATCCGGCTGAAACAGCAGCTTGATGCATAGATTTTTCGCATCAGGATAATAGGCAGCATGATGGGGAGCATAGGCGAAGACCTTTTCATAGGGGATATTGGCCGCCTGTGCAGCTGCTTCATTCAGACCGGTCATGGCGATGCTCATATCAAACAGCTTAAGAATACTGGAGCCCATTGTTCCATTATAGGCGATGGGCTTTCCGCAGATATGATCAGCAACCAGCCGTCCCTGGCGATTGGCCGGTCCGGCTAATGCGATATAGTCTTCTTTGCGGGAAACATAATGTTGTATGGCGATGGCATCACCGATGGCATAAATATCCTCATCGTTTGTCTGCATCTGTTCATTAACAAGAATTGCCCCGCGCGCATTCACGGAAAGTCCGCATTCCCTTGCCAGTGCGCTATCCGGTGCTACACCAACTGCCAGTATCACCATATCATAGCACTCTTTATGTTTTGTAAACTGCACATCAATTCCATCCTCATGATCGAAGAAGCCCTGTGCTGCGGTATGCAGACACAACCGGATTCCATGATCCTTCAAATACTGATGGACCTCTGCCGCCATATCTGTATCCAGTTGTGCAATCACATGCTCCGCCATGTCCGCAATCGTTACCTGACAGCCGGCATGAACAAAATTTTCTGCCAGCTCCACTCCGATATAGCCGCCCCCGACAATCAGGATGCGTTTCGGGGTATGCATTTGCAGATAGTCCTTTATTGCAAAGGTATCCGGTATATTGCGCAGGGTGAAAATACGCGGACTATCAATTCCCGGCAGCTTTGGTCGTATCGGCTTTGCCCCGGGAGAAAGAATCAGCTTGTCATAGCTTTCCCAATAACAGCTGCCATCCTTTTGTTTGATTTCTATCTGTTTGGTATCACGCAGAATACGGACTGCCTCACTGTTTATTCGTACATCGATGCGAAGTCGTTTATAAAAGCTCTCAGGTGTCTGCAATGTGAGCTTTTCTGCAGCCTGAATCACATCACCGATATAATAGGGAAGCCCGCAATTTGCATAAGAGATATGCGGTCCCTTTTCCAGCAGAATGATCTGTGCATGTTCATCTAATCTGCGCAGGCGTGCTGCAGCACTTGCACCTCCGGCAACGCCGCCTACAATTACAATTTTCATATCTACCTCACCATCTTTCCATTCCAGTGCATGATACCACCCAGGTCTGTAACCTGCTCATAGCCATATTTTTTCAGGGCGATCACTGCACGCCGGCTTCGGGAGCCGCTTTGGCAATATACCAAAATCCGTGTTTGCAAATCCGGTATTATCGCATGAACGGTTTCCATCTGCTGCAGAGGCAGGTTGATGCTTTCCGGCAGATGTTTCGATGCGTATTCCTTCGGCGTTCTGACATCCAACAGACAAATGGACGGCTCTTTCTTTTTCAGCAATAAACCTTCCTCGATCGACATTGCCATAGCCTGCTGCCGTTGCTTGAAAAACAGCATACTATTCTCCGATCCAGGACTTGATCTGTCCCAGACTGTGATAGCCGCTGACACTTCCCTGTATGGACCCATCCCGCATGTATACGAGTGTTGGAATGCTCATAACCTGAAACATGCCTGCCAGCTGCGGCTCCTCATCAATATTGATTTTCACAATCTTCGTATGCTCCGCCTCTTCGCTCATCTGTTCAATGATTGGCTTCAGCATCTGACAGGGACCACACCAGTCCGCATAAAAATCAATGAGCACTGGCTCTCTGCTGTCCAGTACTTCCTCTTCATAATTACTGCTTGTTACATGTATTGTCATTATCATGACCTCCTTGCTTTATCTTACGTACAAAGCATACCGCTGGCGAACAAATACTTCCGTGACTTTATCACACACAAGAAAAAGCGCATATACTTGTTTACGATCTGTGCCAGCAAAGGAAGGAAGCTAGAAAAGGAAACAGCGATGTCTTGTGCAGAACCAGAACGATTTACGCCTTATCTTTTTCCTATAGCAAAAAAGAAAAGGCTGAAGTGAAAAGTTAAATTCCACTTTCAAAAGGCGAATAAAAAATGTGGAACTTTCTTCTACAGAAGTCTATACAGAGCATAAATATAGCGTTAGAAAGGGTTTCAAATAGGTAGAAGTAAGTAA
>NZ_JANGCA010000360.1:0-240 GCF_024463855.1 Clostridium sp. DFI.1.208
TGATAAATGCCCATACGAACACCAGTAAAGCTTGAATGATATTTACATCCATGTTGTTTCTCCTTTCAAATCAATGATTTAAGATAAGATTTTTTTAATTTTTTGATAAATTATTATTTGAATAATTTATCGACGTTTTCTGAAGGTGTATCTGGAACACGTTTAATTTCCAGCTCTACGCCCAAGTCCTTCAGTTTTTGAAACGTTGCAACATCGTTATCATCCACAGCAACAGAAGTG
>NZ_JANGCA010000361.1:0-237 GCF_024463855.1 Clostridium sp. DFI.1.208
AGGTTGTATCTTCTTCATATTTTGCTTTTCTCAATGCTTCATCTGTTGCGAAATCGTTCGTTCCATCATTCCACTTCTGGAAATGATAGCCCTTGTCAGCCTTCACGGTCGATGGCTGTGTTGGGTGTGCGTCGATCGCTACAGGTTTGTTGTTTTCAATGACCAGCTTACCATTTTCAACTTCATACTTGTTGATCCATTCAACGGTTGTTCCACTCACCGTTCCCTTTTGGTCTG
>NZ_JANGCA010000362.1:0-229 GCF_024463855.1 Clostridium sp. DFI.1.208
CGGATATCGACGGATCTTTGTGTACGTACCACTCCCCGTCGCGTTTCGCCGTTTGTTGCGTCCTTCTTCAGTTCCAAGTGCCTAGGCATCCACCGTACGCCCTTATTCACTTAATCACGTTAAGTTTCAAGCGTTCGTTTCTTTGCTTAGGTTTTTGCTTGAGTTTTCTGTTTTGTTTAACTTTCTACTCGTGAATATCTATGTTGTTTACAACTTTCGTTATAGACCT
>NZ_JANGCA010000363.1:0-223 GCF_024463855.1 Clostridium sp. DFI.1.208
GATGAGCATGCACAGTCTCGTCTTTTTGATGATCGCCTGCTTCATCTCCTGTAGCCAGAGCGTCCTGCTTTTCAGCTGTTCCTGCTTCTTCCTCAGTTCCCTTGTGGATTCTTCGCAAACCATGCGGCTATCTCCTTCTCTGTTGCATTGTCCTTCAATACTGCTCTGACTTCGCCATCCTTGATATAGTAAACGCTTGGAGAAAGGCTGAGGCTCATCGTCT
>NZ_JANGCA010000364.1:0-222 GCF_024463855.1 Clostridium sp. DFI.1.208
AGAAAGGTAGAGGAGAAACCATTATGAAAAAACTATTAGCATTAGCAATGGCAGCGATGATGTGTGCTGTCGCAGCACCGATCCACGCAGCAGAAGAAGCAACAGAAGTGAATCCACAGACGGATGAAAACAAGAACATCGAATCAGAAACCGATACACAAGCAGCAAACGGGGAAGTATGGGCAATGCTTACCAGCGACACGAAGCTTGACCAGATGAAGG
>NZ_JANGCA010000365.1:0-217 GCF_024463855.1 Clostridium sp. DFI.1.208
CTTACTGCTCTCTCCATTGAAATTGCCTGTTTCCTTGCCTTCCACATACACGGCCGCATAGCAGTTTGTGATACTGCTTTCTTTTCCGAATCCATATGCGGATTGCTTGCCTTCGATGATTCCCGTTGCATAGCTGTTGCTTATTTCTGCATTTCCGGAGACGACAAAACCGGAAGCTCCTGCTTCCCCTGTGATTTCCCCGCTCACATAGCTATTT
>NZ_JANGCA010000366.1:0-207 GCF_024463855.1 Clostridium sp. DFI.1.208
TCAATGCTTCATCTGTTGCGAAATCGTTCGTTCCATCATTCCACTTCTGGAAATGATAGCCCTTATCAGCTTTCACGGTGGATGGCTGTGTTGGGTGTGCGTCGATCGCTACAGGTTTGTTGTTTTCAATGACCAGCTTACCATTTTCAACTTCATACTTGTTGATCCATTCAACGGTTGTTCCACTCACCGTTCCCTTTTGGTCTG
>NZ_JANGCA010000367.1:0-205 GCF_024463855.1 Clostridium sp. DFI.1.208
GTATCCGTGGTGCTCACAGATAACGGACGTGTCGTACTGCCTTCCTTCAATTCCAGTGTCACTGTCGCAGGATCCTCCGCAAACAGCTGCTGGATATCCAGCTGTGGAAGGATGCTCACTGCCAGGGTGACCACCATGACCAGGATCACGAGCTTCTCCAGCCTTCCCATCGGTATCTTTTTCTTCATTCCCTTACACTCCTTCC
>NZ_JANGCA010000368.1:0-204 GCF_024463855.1 Clostridium sp. DFI.1.208
TATCGATGTCACTGTCCACATTGCCGTACAGTGCGCCGTACATCTCTCCCTCCATCTCCTGGGAATAGGGGAGATCCGTCACGATGCTCCCGTTCTCATCATGCTCATTCGCATCCTCTGCCTGCACTGTCTGCAGGCTCATCGTCATCAGGATCATGAGCAGGATCGCTGCCTTCTTCATGTCTTTACACCTCCTCTCAGTTC
>NZ_JANGCA010000369.1:0-203 GCF_024463855.1 Clostridium sp. DFI.1.208
TCCCCATTTTCCCCACTGGACCATATGCAGGATACTGCCTTGATATCGCTGCGGTACACACACATACAGACCGCTCTGGATCAGGATGAGCAGGAAGAAGATCCCTGCCATGATGAGCATGCACAGTCTCGTCTTTTTGATGATCGCCTGCTTCATCTCCTGTAGCCAGAGCGTCCTGCTTTTCAGCTGTTCCTGCTTCTTCC
>NZ_JANGCA010000037.1:0-50431 GCF_024463855.1 Clostridium sp. DFI.1.208
TCATATCGATAGACATCGAATAGAAAAGATCTTACGCCCTGCATATGAAGAGATCGATAGAGATGACATTACCGGAGAGATCCTGCAGGGAGGTAACACGATGCTATTTATCGAATATGAATATGGAGTCTTTGAAGATGTAGCACGAGAATGGATGGCGACTGCAAAAGGACTCATGCAAAGCAAAGCGGAGGTGACAAGAATTTTTGATGGTCTGTATCTGCTCGATCCAGACCACTGCGGAGCGCTGGAGATCAGGCAACAGGACGAGAATACCAGTTGCACATATAGAGTGCATAGCATCTCTCATCTGTGTGAATTCCTCTACAAATTCGCAGAATTCAAAACGATCGCAATATGATAAAGCAAGAAAGAAAACAGAAAAGATATGTTTGAAATGAAGTCATCGGAAAGATGGCTTTTTTACTTTCTTCATTTTTCCATAGCTGCCGATGGCAGTGCCAGCGGCAGCAGCGCCGGTATGATCTACGCCGGCGGGAAAAAGAGAAAGACACTTCTCTATGACCTGGCAAGTTGCCAGGTCATAGATTCAAGAAGTGATATACAGGAATCGAAATGATGATAAGGAAGGTAAAAAGATGAGGAAGAACAATATGTATCAGGACTTCGATCATGGTAAAAAACACTTGAAGGAGTACCAGAGATGGCTGGCTCCCTCCCGGGAGCCGCCACTTCACTAAAAACAGCGTTTTTAGTGAAGCAGGATAAGGGAAAACGTATACGTTTTCGTGGGAACAAACGGTCAACGACCGTTTTTTTAGTGCTTTGGAGAATATATGTATACATTATGCAGACATAAATAAATCCTTTATTTATCATAGTTTTTAAATATCAAAAAGGGCTTTAAAAATATGTATTTCGCTTTATAGAGCAAGTATACATTTCTGTATACATATAACTATAAATAATCGTATACGTGTATACATTTTGTATACACAGCTTATATACCTTATATTTTAAAGCGATTTCACGTAATCTTAAGCTTTAGAACACAAATTTGTATACAAACTCAATTTTATATGTATACAAAAAACAAGCAATCAATATCTAATTTTTAAGTCAATGAATAGACTAGAAGGAGTACCAAATGGAGAAAAAAACTTTATCTATTCGAGTTAGCGATATTGCTCTAGATAAACTTCAACAGTTATATTATTTAGAAGAAGAAAGAAAGAAAAAATACAATGAGTCCACACTAACGAAAGGAGAAATTTTAGAAGAAGCCATCGATAATTATTATGCAATAAAATTGGATAAGGACACCGGTTCCGATTATCTTACCAGAATGAATCTGATGATCCAGGATGCTCTAAAACAACAAAACAACCAAAGAGATATGACCCTCAACAATATCCTTCGCTATGCCATGATGTCTTATGAAGCTAGTGTCACCATGCTCAAAAATTTCAGGCTCTCCGATGAGGAACGTCCAAAGGATTTTGAAGATGCCAAGAATCTCGTTCAAAATCTGGACAGTATCTTTGAAGACAGCATCTTTGAAAAAGTTGCGAAAGAGCTTGGCGAGGAGGTCGATTGATCTATGCTCATCATGGATGTTTTTGATAGTCTGAGTGATCACCTGGAAAAGGGATATTCCTGTTATCGAAAGATGCGAGGCTCCGATCCCAATGGCTTCAATTATGACATGCTCGAAAATTCCCTGGACGTTACCAGGAAATCTTATATGAACTGCTTGGAAGATAATTTTGATCACTCCTTGTTGGAACGTATCGAACGACAGTGTCAGAAAAAGGGACAACAGGTCTTCAGTGCTGACTTCTTGAATGACCTCATAGAAGTCTATATGGAGGAACGATTTGCGAAGCCACGATATTTCTTCGATATGGATGGCGTCCTGTTCAAATTCGATAACACTCTGACTACTCTTGAGCCACTATATGAGGAAGGCTACTTCAGGAACCTTCCTCCTCATCGTCTCGCTGTCCACTGTCTGCAGGAGATGCTGATGGAGAACCCTGAACAGGTCTATATCCTATCACATTATATCAACTCTCCCTTCGCTGAACGTGAAAAGCGAGAGGTATTGCAGGAACTCTTCCCCTCTTTGGATCCACACAACGTGATCCTGGTCCCTTACGGAGAAAACAAGACAGACCATGTACCGCTAAGAGTCAAAGAGAATGATTTCCTCATAGATGACTATAACAAAAATCTTGTATACTGGAGAGATGCCGGTGGATATGCGATCAAATTCGTGAATGATATAAACGACAGACACGGATCCTGGAAAGGAAGCAGAGTCGAATACGATGACCCTGAACTCATCAGTTCCTTGAACCATATATTTGAACATGCTGTCACAAGTGAAGATCTGGCAATGACTCTGGAGCCTTATATGCAACAAAAGCTGGAGGTGTTACGATCGCATGCAGATATCGGTTTTTGATCACATGGCAATCTGCCAGGTAGGAGGTATCCATCATGAGTAAGGCTTATGTCATCAGTAAATTCCGCTTCCTGGAATGTGGGAAAGCTCCACCGAAAGGCTCTCGATTCAAAGGAACTCTCTCTACGGAGTCTCTATTAGACTGGAGTGAATATACCGGCAGAGAAAAAGCAGCTGACAGAAAGAAAGAACGTAGTATGCATGAAGGTGGACTCTTAGGATATACAAGTCAGGATGATACGACACGCACCTTTTCCAGTGACGGCTGGCTTACGAAAGAAAAAATGGCAGGATTCAAGAAGAAGATAGCTAAGGCATTCTGCAAAGATGGCGATATCTGTTGGGATACCGTCATCTCTCTAAAAAACTATCAGGACTCCTTCCAAAGCAATATGTATGATGTCAATGATTATGCCGCCATCGTTTCCAAATTGTTGCCCGGATATTTCAAAAGTATAGGGCTCGACCCGGACAACATGATCTGGTGGATGAACTATCACAACAATAAGAAGAATCCCCATATGCATATCGTGTTCATGGAAAAGGTCCATACCAGAACGCGTGGTAAGCTGGCGCAGAAATACCTGGACAAATATAAAAGCACCTGGTTGAAGGAATTAGGTCTCCGTCAGGAATTTGCCAAGAGATATAAAAAGGATCCGAAAAATGTCTTCAAGGAAAAAGATGTGTTGAGGAAGACTCTGATCTCCGGGATCGACATGAGATTCCATGATCAGTTGCTTCATAGCTTTTACACGACGCTGCCGAAAAAAGGGAGACTTTCTTATAATTCGAAGCATATGAAGCCATACAGGAGACAGCTCAACCTGATCATCCGCTCCTTACTGCAGGATGAAGAGATACGACCGGTGTATGAACAGTGGCTCGATAAGGTCGAGATGTTGGATGATTTTCAGAACACACTTGCGAATGAGAAGATCTCCCACTTCAAGAAAACAGAACTGGATAAGCTCTACACCCGGCTCGGGAATATGATCCTGGAACATGCGAAATATAAAGAGACAGAATGCAAACAAGAATATGATCTATGGTTCTCAAAACAGAATATCCGTTATCAGGATGAACAGATATATCGTATCAAGCTGCAGGAGCGAGCAGCCTGTATCGATCTGCCATCTGATGCAGCCCTGTTCCTGGATGAACGGGGCTTTTATCATGTCGAAATCGAACAAGATAAAAGCTACACGCTCCATCGGTATGCAAAAAATCTCGATGCCTGGAAAGACATCTCTGAAACAGATACATTGCAGATCGATAGAGACACCCTCTTCCGCTATATGCATGCGAAGGATATATCGTTATCCGAAGGTGAGCCTAAGATCTCTGCAGGTCAAGATAGCCGTATATCGCTTATAGATGCGGCTGATGAGACTGATGTGCAGTTCCTTACGGATAGTTCAAAAGAGATACCGCATGATTCCCAACGATCCACACATGCTCGCTCAGAAGGTCCCCATGTCCGTATGGGGATGCGGAAAAAAGCAAAGGTGTTCCACAACCAAAAACTAAGTGCAGTCCTGAAAAAAGGCTCCAAGCGGATCCTGCATCAGGATGCACAGGAAAAAGAAAGAGATCTGGAAAGATTCATAAGAGAATATGAGGAACAACAGATCCGAAGTGAAGAAAGGGGTAAAGAATATATATGATACGAAAGCTCATGATCTCATTGTTTGGGACATTGCTTGCAAGGATACTCATAGACCTTGCGGCCATCAATCTGATCAACACACTCGTATTTGACAGACTGGAACCATCCTTCGATCTCAGCCTGCTGGATCAGATACCACGAGCCAGATTGGTCATCAATATACTGACAGTACTCATCGCAGTCTTCATCTTCCTGGGTATGTTTTCAAAAAGCACCAAGAAGAAGCTGGACGATGATAAGAAGAATTTTACACATCTCTCCTCTATCCATGAAGCGAAGCGCAGTCTGACCAGAGTGCAATTTCATGAAGCAGACAAAGAAAAGTCAACCAAAGAAGATATACGATGGGTATTGAACGAAACATCCTTTCTGACGAAAGCCGATCGTATTCTGAACTATCCGAAGCTTCCTTATAATGCTCTCCTGACATTCTTTCGGGTCGATGACTGGCACAAGCTCAATACCGTAAGACGCTGGGAGATAGATGGGAAGTCTGTCACGCAGCGTGCCGGCCTCCCCATCTATATGCCGAGATTCCGGAAGCATACGATCTTCGTCGATGCAAACGACAATCATTCGATCCTGATCGGTACGACGAATTCCGGTAAGACCTTCTCTGTCATCCTGCAGATGATCGAGCTCGTCTGTATGTCCGGTGAATGTGCCGTCATCAACGATCCCAAAGGAGAGCTCTACGAATATACGGCAAAGCAATTCGAAGAGGCCGGGTATGAGATCATCAAGTTGAATCTCGTCAATGCGAAGGCTTCCGATGCCTGGGCTCCCTTAGAACTGGCATGGGATACATGGAAGAAAGCTTATATGGATCATCAGGAGGCACTGAAGGAATGGAAAGCAGAAGAGACTACCTTCACACCTGCCGAGAAAGCAGAGTGGCTGGCCAGGATACCGGAGCCTGACTACTCTCAGGCGATCGAATTCCTCAAGGATCTTGCGAACAGTCTCACCTATGATCCGAACGTCAAGGATCCCTTCTGGAACGATTCCGCAAGGGACTGCATCATCGGGATGGCTGCTTTCCTGATGGAAGAAGCGATCAAGAATGGTGATATGACAGAAGGCATCGTGAACTTCAAGGCGATCAAGCTGGGGTTGAACTATGCAGATGTGAAGCTGACGAAAGAACAACAGAAAGCACTGCAGGTACGCTCCGACAACATCTTGGGCGCAGTGTTGGAAAAATCAAGAAGGATGGATGATACGAGTTATATGTATCTGATGGATTATTGCAACGCACCGGAACAGACGCGGCAGAGCATCAAGAAGGTCCTTGCGACGAAGATCGATATTCTGACGATGAACGAACAGATCATGCGGATGACCTCCTATTCGGATTTCGATATGAAGGCTCTCGGTCAGAAGAAGATGGTGATCTATCTGATCGTGCATGATGAGAAGAAGACCTACTATCCACTCGTCACAATCTTCCTAAAGCAGCTCTATGAGGTGATCATCAACGAAGCCAGAGGGAATAAAGGAAGACTCCCCATCCCTGTGAATGTCATATTGGATGAGTTCGGTAACTGTCCTCCATTGAAGGATATCCAGAGCATGTTGACTGCATCCCGTTCCCGTGGTGTACGTTTCTCACTGGTCGTGCAGGATCTTTCTCAGTTAGGAGAAGTCTATGGGGACAAGGTAGCGACGACGATCCAGAACAACTGTTCCAATACGGTATATATCTTAGGTTCACAGATGGATACGTTAAAAAGATTTAGTGAGATGTGCGGGTCCAGACAGATATGGCTGCCATCGAAAAGCTGGTATGAGACGCGTCCTGTCATAAGCATCGATCGTCTACAAAAGTTGAATCTTGGTGAAGTCGTCATACACAGGCAGAGAAAATCTCCTTTCATTGCAAGGATGATCCCTTATGACAGATGCAAGTTCTATAGAGGCAAGAATATGGATCCAAACGAAGAGAAATCACCAAAGCCGGCTGTCAGATGGATCGATATGAAGTCTCTGTTATCGAATTATGGAGATGTATTCTGACAACATGGCAATCTGCCATGTGTGTAATGACTATGAACACGATATTACCCGGCAACTTGCCGGGTAATGGAAAGGAAGAAGAAAATGGATGAAGAACAGATAAAGAGCTTCGTACAAACGAATAGTGAGATATCGTTGATGGATTTTTACAAAAGCTTGGAAAGACAGCAGCGAGAAGCCGGATACAGTATGCAAAAGACCAGTCTGATCTTTCCGCAGCGTCAGATCATCGAACTGGAAGGAAAGAGCTCCTGCAAGATATTCACTTCTTATTTTGAAAACTGTGAATTCATGAACCTGGAACTGATGGATACAGCCGGCTATGATCAAAGGATATTGGAGGGGAATATCTTCAAAGGCTGCACCTTCACGAACTGTAGGAATATCGCGTCGATGAATGCATGTACGTTCATCGACTGTAATTTCAATGCCTGTGACCTCAGACATACCTCGTTCGTCCGCTGCACGTTTGAAAATACGAGTGCAGGAGACTGCGATTTCCGAATGGCGAATTTCTCCCTCGCCGATCATGCAAAGCTGTATATAGCATATGAGACCTGTAAGGTAGAGGATACTCTGCTGCAGCTGCAGGCATCGGAAGAAGAGAGGAAGCAGACCGGCGATCCGATCAAAATGGATATCTGCCTCGATATGCTGGAGTGTTCCCTGAAACTGCTCCGTGATGCGATCCGTCTCGACAGTGATGCGCAGATGACACTCGATCCGATCGCTCACGACCTGAATGCCTATATACAGATGACGCGAAAGGCGATGGAATCAGAAGGAATCCGGGAACGTGAGGAAACAGAGATACTGACCGATCTCGACGTACATGAAGCATGGGCGAATCAGATCTGTCGGAGGACAGAGGAGATGCCTGCCATCGATTGGACGAAGAGCAATTACAGCAGGATGAACCTGAAGAACCGGAATCTGTCCGGTATCGACTTCACCGGTTCCCTCATGAAGAACTGTGACTTTACAGCCTGTAACCTCACCGGAGTCGATTTCACCGGCTGTAATCTCACCGGTGCCATATTTTTGAATGCGATCCTTGCGCAGAATACCTTCGATGGCGCAAAGCTGGAGGACATCAAGATCGACCAGAAGAACCTGCAGCTATTCGAAAATGCCGGCATCGCTGTGAATACGGACCAGACCGGCCCCATGAATATCTCTGTCAATCGCAGCGTCTTATCGAGGAAAGGAAATACGGCCGTCTGATGGAAGACAGATACCAACGCTATCAGAACACTGCCTTCACCAGTCAACAATGGTACATCATAAAAAAAGCGATCGATGATGATATCGAAGTCAAGGATATCGCAGATCCAAGATTCAGCGTCGAGCAGCTGACACTCCTCATAGACGCAAGGAGATCCGGAATCGACTTATCCGGATTGATAGATCCGGATATCAAGGAAGGGCAGCTGAAACAGATATTGGAAAAGATAGCGAATGAGATGGGACTCTATGATGAGCATTATGAAAAGGTCAGAAGGAAATGGCTTCGGAATATCACCTGGATGCTCATCATCGGTTCCGCCATTACGATCATTGCTTCTCTGCTCTATGTCACGAAGGATGAGTGGCTGAAATACTTTGAAGAGCTGTACCTGTCTTTCGATCGTGAGACGATACAGCTCGAGGCAGGAGAACCATTCGAGCCTGCCTCCTACATCCGTTCTTATGATCCCGAAGCAGTGATCACCTTTCCAAATCGTGATGAGATCGATACAAAAAAGCCCGGCTCCTATTGGGCAGTCTACCATATTAGTAACGGCAAGAAGGAAAAGGATATGAAGCTGCTCGTGGAAGTGAAGGACACAAAAGCACCGGTTATAAGATTGAAGAGATCCAGCGTAACTGTGTCTGATCGTTCCGAGCTGAAGGCGGAGGAATATATAGATTCTGTCATCGATATCGTCGATGGTGATCTTCGCAAGAAGACGACGTTCGAAACGACAGAAGACCAGATCGTTTATAAAGTGAGCGACGCACATGGGAACGAAGCACGGAAGACCTTGGATATCCATATAGAAAAGCCAAAAAGTAATGAGATAGAGAGCGTTCCAAAGACAGAAGGACCACAACCAGACACTCCACAGCAACAGGAACAGGGGGATTCACCAATAGAAAAAGATATACCTGTTACGGCACAGGGCAGATCGTTTCCTTTCATAGAAGGCAAGACCTTCGATCAGACGTATCAGGAATGTATGGCAGCCGGTAATGCAGCAGTAAGCGCAGGCCAGGCAAATACGGCATCCTGTACCGTCTATGATGACGAGAATGGAATCCATAAAGGATACGTTTTAAATTTTGACTGATGATACCTGGCAAGTTGCCAGGTATTTTTTTAGGAGGTAAGGACACATGAAAGAGATCATCAACATCAGTATTCCAAAATCACGCTTCAAACAGAAGATCAAACAGGCGAATGGTACGAAGTACAGCCATCGCGTCATCCTTCCGAAGGAAGCAGGAGCTTATAAATATCATGTACTATTGATCAGTGAGGACTTCGTACAAGAGGATATCGACAATAAAGACAACAACGTCCTGCATTTTTATGCAGATCGTGAGATTCAGTTGTCACAACATCATCGAACGCCTAACGGAGAGGATGTCTATGAAAAAATCAGGGTCATGCCGAAGGAATTGTACAAGAGCTTCTATGGTGAATACAAAGACAATAGCAGGAAGAGGTTCTCTGATGAGGAAATCGAATTTCTGAAGAAGAATATATCTGTAATGGATTTCCTGCGGGATCGGGCGGGCTTCAGCTTCCAAAGGCAAGGACAGCATTATTACCGCTGTGATCAGCACAGTTCTCTCGTCATCGATACGAGGAACAACGCTATGTTCTGGCATACGGAGCATATCAATGGATCCGCATTGGAATATCTGAGAAAGGCAGAAGGCAAGACGTTCCCGGAGGCGATGAATATCCTGATCGAATATCATAACGGACTTGCCCCTGACAAGAAACAGTATATCGCACCGAAATATGAGCAGATAGAATTCAAGCTTCCGGATTCTCAAAAGAATATCTCGAAGATCTATGAGTACCTATGTGACAAACGAAAGATCGACCGTAATCTCGTCAAGCGATTCGTCGATGACGGCAAGATCTTTCTGGATGCGAAAGGAAACTGCGTCTTCGCATGTGAGAACTATAAAGGAAAGATAGATTCCGCCTTCGTACGTTCGACCTATTCGGGCTTTCGAGGAGATGTCGGTGGAGGAAATAAATTTACCGGGTTTTTCATTGAAATGGATCCAAAGGCCACGAAACTAGTCTTGACAGAAGCCTATATCGATGGGTTATCTTATATCACGGCCAAGAAGCAAGCCGGTGAGAAGATAGACTTCAACGTACTCGCATGCGACAGCTGTAATGTCATGAATGAGACATTCCGTGTAAATTATCTCACTCGCCCTGTCCTGAATCAGAATATCGATACCGTCATACTTGCATCGGATAACGATAAAGCAGGCAGAGCAGCTGCGGAAGAGTTCAAAGCATTCGTCCGACCATTCCATAGGATACAGAACGTCGTCGATGATCTACCATCCCTCGGCTCTGACTGGAACAAGGATCTGCAGAAGATGTATGAGGTCCCGGAAGTAACTCTGGGAAAAACGATGATGATGAAATAGCTCTTATATCCCTTAAGCTATCCAGTCCTATCCTGATCGCCTCAAAAAGTACAAATCATTATTTTAGTAGTGTATCGTAAGTTTGATATTTCACAATAAAAAGGCTACTCTCTGGTGTGAAGATAGGAGCTAGGTCTTCTATCATACTATCATGATATTCTTATTTTTTGATGTTGTCAGCACTTCGACTTTTATCTAAAAAAGTGCTTGACAATCATCATAGTCGTCTGTATTATAATAATGTATTATCTTTGAGATACCTAATGGTCAATTCAATTAAAGTGTCCTTGCAGATATTTGCGTGGATGCTTTTTTTGTTCAAAAAAGCAAACAAAGGCGGAGATATATGGAATATAATTTTTCTCTTCATATATCAAAGGAAAGAACTTTGACATATGAGATAAAAATCATCCTCAGAAAGTGTGTGATATTCTCACACGAAGGAGGTAAACATATGAAAATATTTGGCTACGCCAGAAGAAGCTCATCAGAAAAAAGTAAATCGAACTACAGTATCGAATCACAAAAACGAGTATGCAATGAGCTTGCTGCAAGAGATGACAGGACGATAGAAAAATGGTATGTCGATGAAGGCTATTCCGGAACGACATTGAAGCGACCTCACATGCAAGAGATGTTGAAGGACATAGCTGCAGCGAATCAAGAAATCATCATCTATGTCTGGTTAGCATCCAGATTATCCAGAGATGCGAATCATTGTAACTCCCTTCGTTATGTTTTTAGCAAGTACAATGTCACCGTCATCTCTGATAATAGAGACTGGGCTAGCTTGGAAGACATCGAATTACATCCGGATAAGACGATCGGTCCACGGATCATTACACTTTCCGATGAAACAGAAGTGCATCGTGATCGTAAGAGAACACGTATAGGTCTGACTACTTCAGCTTATAAAGGAAATTATACGAAAGGAGGAAAGACGCCACCTACCGGATATCTATTTAAGAATAATCCGGGAGAGAATGCTAAAGGAAGAAAAGTGGAAATCGATATTGCATATGTCGAAACAATGCTGTATATCCTAACACAGGTTCATGATCACAAGAGATCACTGGATTCACTAGCGATCGAATTAGATTCCAAACTAGCCTGTGGAGTACACTGGTCTTATACAAAAATCTACAGAGCAGTCACGGATCCTATCATATATGGAAGACTCTTGACATCGTATGTTGACATACGAGATCATTCTCCGGCATATTGTTCACAGAAATATTACGAAGAGATACAGAAAATATTGCATGGGAGAAGGAAAGAATATCATTACAAATATCTATTCAAAAATCTAATCAAATGTGAAGACTGTGATTGCTGGTGTAGTGAGATTCCTACGATCCACTATCCGCGTAACGGAAATAGAAAAGGAAGAAGAGTCTATAAATATTATTATTGTCCTAGTTGTAAAAAGAGGATCAACGAACAAATCCTTTTAAACAAAATAATCCATCATATCAATGCACTTTTGGATGAGACAACGAATTTTGAAGTTGTAGAAGATATCTCCAGAAGGATAGGTAAGATAGAGAAACGATTAAAATTCCTCGACTTTGAATATGAGGAGGGTTACCTCGACGACGCTGCATATATCGAAGAACGCAAGAGACTGCTATCTAAGAAAAGGAATTTAGATAAGGATATGAAAAGATTGAGAAATAAAGCAATAAAAAAATTCAATGAGTATACATACATAGAACAGAAACAGATCATCAAAAGATCATTTCTTTGCATTCGTATAGATTTAAAAACAAGGTCTGTCATCGATATAGAGAAATTAGAGAAATAATCAAATTATACAGAAGCAAAGATTCTTTTGCTTCTGTTTTAAATTTTGCAAAAAAGAGGTTTACAATTTTATATATAGGGTATAAAATATAAATGACCAAGGTGTCGAGGCCGAGGAGATGATATTTTGTTTTATCATCCGTTCTCCCTCCATATGTTAAATAAGTCGATAGTTATCGGCTTTTTTTTGTGTTTTTCCGAAATTATGACCAACAAATTGACCAACAGTTTAACGTAAGTTTGCGCGAATTCTTCCCTTTTTCAAACCGCTTATGCTATTCAATTCGCTATCTTATGAAATGGCAGTCCTATAGACACATGGAAAACGCATATGATTCATAATGCGTTTCCATTATATAATGTTGTAACTTATAGAGACTCACAAAAAGGTATTTCACAAAAAGCCTGTAAATTTGTTAGAAAACCGGAGAGGGATACATGGATAGCACGAAATCCAGCATGTATTCCATACATTTTGCAGGTATGGGAAAAAGGTATGTCATCCATACTATGCATGAGGTGATATACAATGGATAACAATGCAATCGTAGAAGAATTAAACCAGCTGCTGAAGGGCACGCACATGGGAATCGGTATATTTGAAGATTTGGAGGCGAAGCTGCAGAGTGAACGACTCAAAAAGGAATTTCATGGACTACTGGATAAGCTGAAAATGCACGCACATTCTCTAAGCGCTTTAATTCAGACATGCGGTGGTGATCCGGTTGAAAGCGCCGGATTGAAAGGCATGGTGACCGACGCTGTCGAAATGCTGAAAAACCTGATGATTAGTAATGATAAGCAGGTTCTGGAGGAAGCAGTCAAAAATATGAAAATGGCGCAGAAGGCTTTGCATGCATTTGATGAGAAGCATCTTGTCTTAAACGATCAGATGAAGAAAACAATGCGGATCATGCAGGAGGATTATGAATCCATGTACCATATGCTGCATAAATATCTGATTGAATTTCAATAATCCTACTGGAGAGTTTGAACGTTTCCGTGTATAATCGTATCTATAGAAAGAAGGGTTAAGCATGAACGTTCAGGAAAGATTTTTACACTATGTATCCTTTGATACGAAATCTGATGAGCATTCCCAGACAACACCAAGCTCTTTGAAGCAGCTGAAGCTGGCAGAGGCGCTTGTGGATGAAATGAAGGCTATCGGCATCGAGGATGCATATGTAGATGAATTCGGTATCGTATATGGTACGATACCGGCAACAACCAAAAAGGATGTAAAATCCATCGGATTTATCGCGCATATGGATACATCACCGGATATGAGCGGCAGGGATGTAAAGCCGAGAATTGTCAAATCCTATGATGGATCCGATATCGTGCTGAATGAAGAGCTGGGTATCAAAATGGGAGTCCATGATTTTGCGTGCCTGCAGGAGAAAATCGGTGAGGATTTGATCGTGACAGATGGAACGACTCTGTTGGGTGCTGATGATAAGGCTGGAATTGCTGAAATTATGACGATGGCAGAAGCTGTGCTACAGGAAAAGCGTGAACATGGAAAAATTTGTCTGGCATTTACGCCAGATGAAGAGGTTGGCCGGGGAACGGATCATTTCCGTGTTCCGGAATTTGGAGCTGATTTTGCATATACGGTTGACGGTGGAGAGGTAGACTGCGTGGATTATGAAAACTTCAATGCCGCAAGTGCAGAAATTCAAATCCAGGGACTGAGCATCCATCCGGGTAGTGCAAAGGATAAAATGATCAATGCTCTGCTGGTAGCGATGGAATTTCACTCCATGCTGCCAGTACAGAAAAATCCTGCTTATACGGAAGGCTATGAAGGCTTTAATCATCTGACAGAGCTCCACGGAGAATGTGAGCATGCCTATATGTCCTACATTATTCGCAATCACAGTGAAGAACTGTTTGAACAGCAGAAGGCAGAGTTTCAAAGAATCGCGGATTATCTGAATCAGAAATATCCGGAAAACACCATTCAGCTGCAGATTCATGACAGCTATGCAAATATGCGTACCATTATTGAAAAGGATATGCAAATCATTGAGCTGGTGAAGACGTCTATGAAGCAGATCGGACTGGAGCCGAAGTCCACAGCAATTCGTGGAGGTACGGATGGTGCCCGCCTGACCTATGACGGTCTTCCTTGTCCTAACCTTGGAACCGGTGGGTATAACTACCATGGAAAGTATGAGTTTGCTTCCATTCAGGAGATGCAGAAAAGTGTTGAGCTGCTGCTTAAAATTGTGGAAAATAACGTGCAGGAAGCATAGGAAGAATATAGTTGTACCGATGATTGTTTTAAAATAAGTGCAAGAAAACAGAAGATTGAAGTCTACTGCATGTGCAGGAAATCATTCTTCTGTTTTTCCTGTTTGTAAAGTGAGGAAGGCTTCCCCCCCCGCTGCTCGTGTATGCGGACGGATAACCAATACGCCTGTCCTTTTTTCACATTATAACGTTTTATGGTATTGGTGTTTCATCATATAGTATATGGACAAGCAATTTCTATAAGGCTTCCCCTACACTGTCCATGTATGCGAACGGATATGCAATGCAGGTGCTTTCTTCGCATAATACGTTTTTATGACATTGGTATTTTATTATATTTTATATGGACAAGAAGTTTCCTTTTATCAGATAGTCTCTTTTATTCAACAATTTTTTCAACAATCATTTCTTTTCAACAGTCAATTTCTTTTCATCAATTATCACTTTTCAAAAACCAGTTTATTCTCAACAAGAAGTTCCTTTTTAACAATCATTTTCTTTTTTTTATCCTTTTTATATAGTAAAGCAGTTCCTTTAAAGGCGGCATTGCTTCAACAATGGGAGCGTTTTTTGCATGCTACATAAGCATCCATTCAGCAATGCGTATTTCCGCAAGCATGACAAACGCCGTTGCAAACGTACACCTTGTTTTATGCGGCTTTTTGTATAAGACAGTATCCTTTCTTTGTAGGCATAGAAAAAGTGTCCTCAGAAAAGACACTGTTCAGATCATATGTTTTTGAAAAAAACCAATGCAAAAGAGCAATTGACAAGGCAGCTTGTTATTCCTTGACGATGATTCCCAGCAGCTGTACCAGACGAAGTGCCTGCTGCTCGTTGACGATGACTCCGCGGATATGATCCATTGTCAGACTGATACCTTCAATGTCGCTGGAGGAAAGATCCATGCCCTTTAAATTCGTATTGTGAAACTCGCTCTCCCGCAAATCACAGCTGTCGTAAACTGTTTTCTGATACTCGCACTGAATGAAGCTCGCATTTGAAAAATTGCTGTTCTCAAAAATAACCTGCCGAAATCTGGAGCCTGACAAATTGGCATAGGCAGCCTTCAGATTAGTGAAAAGGGTATTGTGTATGACACAATCGCTGAAATCGATTCCCATACAGCGACAGTTGCGGAAAACACAGCGGTGAATAGCTCCCTTGTTGAAATGCAGGTTTGACAGCTCGCAATTTTCAAACACGGTATCAATCATATCGATTGCATCAAACTCACAATCCTCAAAAAACACATTACGAAAGACGCAGCCATCCAAATGCAAGGCAGTATACTCCTCATTGCTGATGGTGATACCGTCAAATTCCATTCCTTCCACATAATTGTCCTCATCAATGCAGGCATACAAGCTTTGTGCCTTCGCATATGATGGGCGCAGGCGGGGCTGTACGATTTTCATTATATCCACATCCTTTGGGTTCTATTGTACCGTATTCTCTTCGGTATGAAAAGAAAATCTCCGTAAAAATTTCAGCAACTGTTTTCCACTCATCGCTTTTCCATAGCGGTATTCGTATAAATTCCAAGGAAGCATCACCTTTTGCAGGCTGGAAAACCGCAGCAGACTGCTTGTACATTTTTTTTGTTTAATATGTCTCCTGTAGATCACTACCTGATCAGCGATAGCGATCCCCGGGCGTATGTACAGCAGACTCAGAAATAGAAGTCTTGTATTTCCAGGGAATCCTCTATATAATGAAGACGTTGAAAAAACGATTGCGTATTTATGAAGGATATTGATAGAACGCAGTAGATAAAGGAAGGTACATATTATGGAACATATCATACAGCCAATGGCGGCTTCTTTGCATATCCAGCCGGAACAGATCAAAAATACACTGCAGCTGCTGGAGGAAGGAAACACCGTTCCATTCATTGCCCGTTACCGTAAGGAAGTGACCAAGGGACTGGATGAAGAACAGATTCGTGTTATTCAGGAACAATATGAGTACCAGGTGAATCTGGAAAAGCGCAAGGAGGATGTCAAGCGTCTGATCGAGCAGCAGGGCAAGCTGACAGAAGAAATTATTGCATCAGTCAACGCCTGTGAAAAGCTTTCACAGGTTGAGGATATTTATCGTCCGTACCAGCAGAAGCGGAAAACGCGGGCAAGTGATGCGACGGCGCGTGGCTTGAAGCCGTTTGCGGAGTGGATGCTGAAGCTGCTGCGGGATGCGGATGTGAGTAAAGAAGCGAAGCGATATTTGAATGATAAGGTGCCCGATGTGGAGGCTGCCATACAGGGAGCTCAGGATATCCTTGCGGAAATGGCGAGTGATGATCCGGCTGTACGTCAGAAAATTCGCAGCAGTATGGAGCGCTATGGCAAGTTAACGACGAAGGAAAAGAAAAAGCATACCGATGAGAAAAAGGTATATAAAATGTATTATGACTATAGCGAGCGTGTAACCACACTGGCCAGTCATCGTATCATGGCAATCGACCGTGGGGAAAAGGAAAAGGTGCTTGCTGTAACCATTGAATTTGATAAGGATTACATCATTGACTGGACAACCCGCCGATTTACGAAAAAACGCCAGAGTCCGTGTGCGGCATATATCGAGGAAGCTGTGCGTGACGGGCTGAAGCGGCTTGCCTTCCCGGCGGTGGAGCGTGAAATTCGATCCCAGCTGAGTGAAAAAGCACACGAGCAGTCCATCGAAGTGTTCTCCCTGAATCTGGAACGTCTGTTGATGCAGCCACCGATGAAAAACAAAATGGTGCTTGGCTTTGATCCGGCCTTTCGTACCGGCTGTAAGCTGGCTGTCGTAGATAAAAATGGAAATATGCTGGAGGTCAGTGTGATTTATCCAACGCCGCCCAATGCGAAAATCAAGGAAGCAAAGCAGAAAATGCTGCAGCTGTTACAGACCTATCCTATCGATGTCATCGCCATTGGAAACGGTACGGCCAGCAGAGAGAGTGAAGCCTTTGTCGCTGCGCTGATCCGGGAATATCATTTGCAGGCTGCCTATACCATTGTTTCTGAGGCAGGGGCATCCGTGTATTCCGCAAGCAAGCTGGCACGGGAGGAATTCCCTGATCTGCATGTGGAGCAGCGCTCTGCCATTTCCATTGCACGCAGGATCATTGACCCGCTATCCGAACTGATCAAAATCGATCCCCAGTCAATCGGTGTGGGACAGTATCAGCACGACCTTCCCACAGCCCGCTTAAAGGAACGTCTTGATTTTGTCGTTTCCAAGGCGGTGAACCGTGTCGGTGTCAATGTGAATACAGCGTCTCAGGAGCTGTTGAAAAATATATCCGGCCTCAGTCAGGCTACGGCGAAATCCATTGTGGATTATCGCAGGGAGCACGGCGAGCTGAAAAACAGAAAGGAATTGAAGAAAATTCCGAAGATCGGTGCTAAATCCTATGAGCAGGCAGCAGGCTTTTTGCGTATTGAGGATGGGGATGAGCTGCTGGATCGCACCAGTATTCACCCGGAGAGCTATGCCACCGCCAGAATGGTGTTACAGCAGCTGAAGCTCAGTGAACAGGATATGGGTAGTGAGCAGGCGCAGGAAGTGATTCAGCAGGCGGATGTGGATACATTGATTCGCACTTGTGACAGTGACCGTTATACGATTCAGGATATTCTGGAAGCGATTGCGACTCCGTTAAGAGATTATCGTGAGCGCTATGATGCACCGCTGCTGCGAAGTGATGTGCTGGAGCTTGAGGATTTGCACATCGGGGATCAGCTGGAGGGAGTTGTCCGTAATGTGGTGGATTTTGGAGCTTTTGTGGATATCGGACTGCATGAGGACGGTCTTGTCCATATCTCCAAAATGAGCAGGCACCGTATTGCGCATCCAAGCGATAAGGTATCGGTAGGAGATATCGTGAAGGTCTGGGTATACAATATCGATGAGGAAAAGCAGAAGGTTCAGCTGTCACTGCTGCCGATGCAATAGAAAGAAATTTGCGGTTCTGTTGAACCGATGGATAAGAGTATTCATGAAAGCAGCCGTTAAGAACATTTGTTCAAAAAAACGGCTGCTCTTTTACAATTTCACATAATATTGTATGTGCAATGCAGGGGTTTTATAGTATAATAAACGTGTTCAAAACAAGGAGGACTATAGAATGTACCAATTAGAAGATCTAAAGGGAAAAGCGAATAACATTCGCAAGAACATCGTTAAGACGGTTACAGAAGCAAAATCCGGTCATCCGGGTGGGAGTCTGTCTTCTGTAGAAATCGCAACGGCAATTTACTTTACACAGATGGATATCACCTCAGACAACGTGGCATCAACGAATAGGGATCGTTTTGTCCTGTCAAAGGGTCATGCTTCACCGCTGCTGTATTCCGTACTGGCAGAGAAAGGGCTGATCGAGGAGGAAGAGCTGTCAACGTTCCGTAAAATCAACTCCCGCCTGCAGGGACACCCAAGCATGCGCAAGCTGCCTGGTGTCGATATGTCTACCGGATCACTGGGACAGGGAATCTCCTGTGCAGTCGGTATGGCACTGGCGAACAAATACAACAAGGAAGACCACCGTATTTATACGATTTTAGGCGATGGGGAATGTCAGGAAGGCCAGGTATGGGAAGCTGCGATGGCGGCATCACACTACAAGCTGGATAACCTTTTGGCATTCGTTGACCACAACGGTTTGCAGATTGACGGTAATGTAACCGATGTTATGAATCCAACACCGATTGATGAAAAATTCAAGGCATTCGGATGGAATGTTATCGTTCTGGAAAACGGAAACGATCTGGAAAGCGTAATTGCTGCCTGCGAAGAAGCGAAAACGGTCAAGGGAAAACCAACGGTTGTCGTAGCTCACACAGTTAAGGGTAAGGGCGTATCCTTCATGGAAAACAAAGCTGGCTGGCATGGAACTGCACCGAGTGCAGAACAGTGTGCGGAAGCAATTGCAGAACTTGAAGGAGGATGTAAATAATGGCAAAGATGGCTACTCGTGAAGCGTATGGAAAAGCGCTTGCTGAACTGGCAAAGGAAAATAAAAAAATTCTGGTACTGGATGCTGATTTATCCGGTTCCACAAAAACAGGAGAAGTAAAGAAGGTTGCTCCTGAACAGCATTTCAACTTCGGTATTGCAGAGGGAAATATGATGGCTGCTGCTGCTGGTATGGCAACAAGCGGAAACATCGTATTTGCAAGCACCTTTGCAATGTTTGCAGCCGGACGTGCGTTTGAGCAGGTTCGTAACTCCATCTGTTATCCGCACCTGAATGTAAAGGTATGTGCAACACATGCCGGGCTTACCGTAGGTGAGGATGGCGCAAGCCACCAGAGTGTTGAGGATGTTGCTTTGATGAGAAGCATTCCGGGTATGGTTGTTATTTCACCGGCTGACGGTGTGGAAACAAAGGCGGCTATCCGTGCGGTGGCTGCATATGACGGTCCTTGCTACGTACGTCTTGGTAGAATGGCGGTAGAGGATGTTTATACAGAGGATACCCTGAATTTCCAGATTGGAAAAGGTAATGTTATCCGCAAAGGAAACAAGGTTGCGTTGATTGCAACTGGAATCATGGTGGAGGCTGCCATGAAGGCTGCGGATACCTTGAAGGAAAAAGGTATGGATGTAACGGTTGTTGACATGCACACCATCAAACCGATTGATGAAGAGCTGATCGTTGAGCTGACAAAGGATCACGATTTGTTTGTAACCTGTGAAGAGCACAGTGTCATTGGTGGACTGGGTAGTGCTGTTGCCGAGGTTCTCAGCCAGAAAGCTCCTAAGAAGCTTGCTATGGTCGGAATCAAGGATACATTCGGTGAAAGTGGAACACCTGCTGCTCTGCTTGAGAAATACGGCCTGACTGCAAACGATATCGTTAAGGCAGTCGAAGACAATAAGTAAAGCATAAGAATAGAGAAGCTGTAGGATTTGGTTATCGGATAAAATCTTGCAGCTTTTTTTCTGTACCAGCGCCGTTTTACAGGTGAGTAAAAAAAAGGGCATGATAGAAACGTGCTTATGCAGGTCATGATCAAAAGCCTGCAAACAAGCGAAGATACATCAAGGGGGGAATGAAGCACAAGCATATGCTTGAGAATATGCTCGCTGTGAGAATATAGCGTTTAAAATATGGATAGAAAAGGAAGTATACACTGTGCGAGATTGCTGTTTATGATTTTTTAAGGGTATAGCAAAGTGGATAAAAAAAGCAGAACCGCCAGTGCGCTTCTGCCTTGCTTTAGGGTAGTTGTATAAAAAAAGATTTCATTTCTATTGAAGAATACAATAGAAATGAAATCTCCTCTGGTATTTACCCAAAATCAGTAAGAACCTTTCGTGCATCCTGTCACTTTTCTACTTGTTTTTTTCATCTGCTATTGCTGTGTAAATGGCCTTTGCATCCATGACATTGCCATATTCTGTAGCACTGCCGCCTTCCTCAACAAGCGTTTTTTCTATTTTCTTTGCCTTGGCGCTGATTACCATATACTGTTGGCCATCCTTCATTCTGGCCACACTGATCAGACAATAGCCTGCCTCCGGTGTAAAGCCGCTTTTACCACCGATGATTTCACCGCCGGAAAATTTCAAATCATCATCGTAAAACAGCAGCGTGCTTTCAAGCTTCAATCCGTTTGGATGCTGCTTCGTGGCAGGAATCGTATAACGCAGAGTCGTCATCACCTTGCGGAAGGCGGGGTTTTTCCATGCGTGATCCATCATTTTTTTTATGTCCTGCAATGTCGTGTAATGCTGTTTATCATGCAGTCCGGTCGTATTTGTGAAATGCGTATGCAGCATACCCATACCGGCGGCTTTTTTGTTCATATCCTTCACAAAATTTGGAATACTGCCGTTTAAATGATTAGCTAAAGCGTTTGCGCCATCTGCACCGGAGGGAAGAATCAGTGCGTATAAAAGATCCTCCAGTGTTACCTGTTCTCCTGCCTCCAGTCCTGCGACACTTGCATTTGCCTCCGCTAGACCTTCGATATCCTTTTCGGAAATTGTGATTTTTTTATGCAGATTCTCAATGTTATCCAGAGCAACGATTGCTGTGAGCACCTTGGTCAGGGATGCCGGAAACAGCTTGTCATCGCTGTTTTTTTCATAGAGTATCTGCTGATCCTGTAAATCGATCACCATGGCATAGTGGCTGTTCAGGGAAATGCCCTCCAGCCGTTTCTTTATGTTCTGCTGATTTGCATCAAGTCCTTGTCCTGTGACAGGGGTTGATGCTTCCTCCTGCTTCATGAAATCGGGATAATAGTCCTTGATTTGTATGTACATAGTGACGTCCAGAAACAGCAGAAGCAGGGCTGCTGCTGCCACAAGCCACCATCTTTTTCTTATATTTCGCATTTCTGTCAACTCCTCCATTATCATATCACAGATAGTAAAATAGTCCATGACAAATATAGGAAAACGGCCTCTTAATTTTTTCTTACATTACAAACTTGTCGCGACGGATGCTGCTGGATTTGTTATAATAGAAACATGGAGGGATTTTTCATGCAGACAAAAATACTGGTTTTAGATGATGAAAAGGAAATTGCAGACCTCGTTGCTCTGTATTTGAACAATGAAGGCTATGAAGTACATAAATTTTACGACAGCAAGGATGCGCTGGAATATATGAAAAGCAACCGTGTTGACCTGGCACTGTTGGATGTGATGATGCCGGAAATCAGCGGATTTGAAATATGCAGGATCATACGGGAGAAATATATGTTTCCGGTGATCATGCTGACTGCGAAGGTGGAGGATGTGGATAAAATACAGGGGCTTTCTCTGGGGGCGGATGACTATATTACAAAGCCGTTCAATCCGCTGGAGCTGGTAGCCCGTGTCAAGGCACAGCTGCGCCGCTATAAAAAATATAACCCGTCACAGGAAAATGTGAATGTGATTGACTTTAAAGGGCTGATTATCGACAATGATTCCCATCGATGCACCCTGTATGACGAAGTGCTTAATCTGACACCGATTGAATTTTCAATCCTGTGGTATTTATGCAAGAATCGTGGACGCGTGATCACCAGTGAAGAGCTGTTTGAGGCTGTATGGAAGGAAAAATATTTCGATAGCAACAATACGGTGATGGTGCATATCCGCCGTCTGCGTGAAAAAATGCATGAGCCGCCAAGAAATCCGAAATTCATTAAAACGGTGTGGGGCGTAGGATACCAGATTGAAGAATAGCACCTATCGCAGATTGCGGAAGCATCTTGCATATCTGTATTTGTTTATGACTGCGCTGATTATGGGAATCATCGGCATTATCATTTTTCTGCTGGATCATTATGCACAGGTTTTCAGCAGTCAGGGAACCCTCAGTGATTCCGATTTTCTGCTGTTTTATCTGAAGCATGAGCTGGAATTCAATCTGTTTCTGCTGGCGGCAGGGACAGCACTTCTTCTGTATCTGTTTGTGCTGCTCTTTTTTCAAAATCTGGACGTACTGCTTGATACCGTCCAGGGGAAGCCGGTGGAACGACTGCCCTTCAGCTATCGCTATCTGCCGGAAATAGAACTGGCCAGAGGAAGAATTCAGGATATGCTGGAGAAAAAGCAGCGTACCCGGCAGCTTTCAATTCAGGAAAAGGAGCATAAAAACGAGCTGCTGATGTATCTGGCGCATGACCTGAAAACACCACTGACCTCAATGATCGGTTATATTAACCATATTCTCGACCATAGGGTGGATCAGGAGCAGCTGGATACCTCGATTCGCATCACCTATGAAAAGGCGCAGCGTCTGGATGATCTGATTGATGAATTTTCGGAAATTCTGCGCTATGACGATAAGGTATCCCAGCTGGAAATCACCAGAATCGATTTGAACAGTATGCTGCAGCAGCAGCTGGCAGGCTTTTATCCGCTTATGGAGGAAAAGGGAATCCGTCTGCAGCTGCATCTGGCGGATCATATGGAAATCAGCGGAGACTTTGATAAGCTGCAGCGTGTATTTGATAATCTTATGCGCAATGCCATCAACTACAGTATTCCGCAGACAGAAATACGGATTGCCGGTATGCTGTATGAGGATGGGGTGCGATTGACCTATAGCAATGAAGGTGAGTCTATGGATGCCGCTTCCGTTCAGCATCTGTTTGATAAATTCTATCGGGCAGGCAGTGCTCGAACATCAACCAGCGGAGGTGCAGGATTGGGACTGGCTATCGCCCGAGAAATCATTGAGCTGCATCAGGGAAAAATTACAGCGGATA
This sequence comes from Clostridium sp. DFI.1.208, assembly GCF_024463855.1. Lineage (NCBI taxonomy): Bacteria > Bacillati > Bacillota > Clostridia > Eubacteriales > Clostridiaceae > Clostridium > Clostridium sp. DFI.1.208. Next base: position 23,036 of record NZ_JANGCA010000037.1, read on the forward strand.
TGGAGGGGACGACCATCACCTTTACCCTGCAGCTTCCGTATGAACAGAAGGTGATGTTATGAAACGGGCGTATTTAAAAGCACTGCGCCGCCGGCTGATTATTAAATATGCATGCATCATCATCGGAATCACGTTGGGAACGATTACACTGATCTATCTGTTCGATGATGTACTCAACGGTGTGGTAATCGACTTTATCCGGCTGTTTATGGAAACCGGAGATCCATTTGCGATGTTTCGCAAAATTTATATCATTGTTCTGCCGCTGCTCATTGTAGCTGCCATTATCCTTATGATTTATTTTCTATGTCGCGATCTTGTCAATTATATGCGCATATTGATGCGTGGGATGGAGGATGTCATGCGAAAGGATCGCTCCCGCTTTGATTTTCCAAAGGAAATGAAGGAGGCAGAGCAGCTAATCATGGCACTGTCGGATGATTATCAGAACTATCTGAAGGCAGCTGCGCAGGATGAAGAGAAGAAGAAGGATTTGATCTATCTGCTAGCACAGGATATCAAAATGCCGCTGTCCAATATTCTGATGTATCTGGAATTTCTGCATAAGGAAACGCGTATTTCCCCGGAAATTCAAAAGGATTTTGTCGTACAGGTACTGCATAAATCACTGGATTTGGAGGATATGATCAATGAGTTCTTTGATATCACCCGATTTAATCTGCAATATGCGAAATGGAATCCCGAGCATATGTATTTGGATCGCATGATGGAACAGGTGGTTGATGAATACTATATGCTGATGGAAGAAAAGCAGATGGAGGTTTCCATGGAAAGCGGCAGCGGACTGGACCTGTATGCGGACAATGAAAAAATAGCACGCGTCATGCGGGATCTTCTGCGTAATCTGGTAGAACTGGGGACGGTGGGGGCCACCATTCATATCCGGATGCAGGATTTCGATATGCGCTATGAGGTGCTCATGGAGGTGGAATCCAGACATCTCTCAGCATATCAGATTGCCCATATCTTTCACAATTATTATCGGCTGGAGGATGTGCATGGCGAGGGCAAGCTGCATGTATTGGGACTGGGCATCGCCAGACAGATTATGGATATGCAGAAGGGAACCCTGCGGGCCAGCTCCATTGACAGGCTGCTGAGCTTTACTGTCCAGATTCCCAAGGCTTTTGTACCGGGACGTAAGGAATCCGTGATATAATACGATAGAAAGAAAAAGCAGGTGAAAAAATGAATGTAGAAATAGGAGAAGTATTTCCTTCCGCAATCGAAGAGGAAGGAACAGTAATGGATGTTGTCGATGGTGAATTTGTATTTATCATCAAGGATGAGAAATGGATGGAGGAGGAGTGTCAGGCGATGAAGCACAATCCGCTGACACTGGATTTCGTTTATAAATATGATATCGCAGTCTTTCTGCTTACACTGGAGGATGCTATTGATACCAGTGACTTCATATTCAATGTACATGATAATGAATATCCGGAAAGTCTGTATCGCAGCTTTGAAAACGGTGAGGGCTACGGTATGACGCTGTATCTGATCGATGGAAGGAATATGGTATGTGCAAAGCGCCGTGTGCGCCTGTCGCAGAGTATGTCCAATACGATTTCCAAATATCTTGCGAAGCAGAAGCAGGCTATGTTTATGGAGGAGGAGTTTACGTGCAATCTGCAGGGGCTGCAGGCTGCCTGGGAACCGTTTGAAATGCAGAAAATGGCATTGGAAAGCGAAACCTTTAAATAAGGAATGTAAGAAAATGAAACTGTCATGTAATTTTTATCATTTTGTGTTGTGATTTTTTCACAATTACAGTATAATGGAAAATAAGCTTGAGAAGGAGGAATTGTATGAGAGCAGTTGTGAGTGTGATTGGAAAGGATATGGTGGGAATCCTCGCCAAAGTCAGTGCAGAATGTGAAAATGCAAATATGAATGTGATTGAGGTGTCCCAGACACTGCTTCAGGATATGTTCGCAATGATCATGCTGATTGATATAACAAAGGGAAATACAACGCTGGCCGATTTTGCGGCTCATATGGAGAATGTGGGAAAACAGAGTGGATTGACCATTCATGTCATGCATGAGGACATTTTCAACTCCATGCATAAGATATAGGATGGTGAAGGTATGATAAACGTACATGATATACTGGAAACCATTAAAATGATCGATGAGGAATATCTCGATGTCCGCACGATTACGATGGGAATTTCTCTGCTGGACTGCTGCGATAGCGATATTGATAAGTCCTGTGAGAAAATTTATAAGAAGATTACACGTCTGGCAAAGGATCTTGTAAAGACGGGAGAGGATATTGAACGGGAATATGGTATCCCTATCATCAACAAGCGAATTTCCGTAACACCGATTGCTATGCTTGTCGCAGTCAGCGGCGGTGATCCGGTAAAATATGCTCATACGCTGGAGCGCTGTGCACAGACGGTAGGTGTCAATTTCATCGGCGGTTATTCTGCACTTGTACAAAAGGGCTGTGCAGCCGGTGATCGGGAGCTGATGGAATCCATTCCAAGAGCTTTAGCGGAAACAGAGCACGTGTGTGCTTCTGTCAACGTCGGTTCTACCAAGGCCGGAATCAATATGAATGCGGTGGAGCTGATGGGACGCATGGTGAAGGAAGCTGCCGAGCTGACCAAGGATGATAATTGTATCGGTGCCGCAAAGCTGGTTGTCTTTTGCAACGCGCCGGAGGATAATCCGTTTATGGCTGGTGCGTTCCACGGTGTTGGAGAAGCTGACTGTGTTATCAATGTCGGTGTCAGTGGGCCGGGGGTTGTTCGTGCCGCATTGGCAAAGGCGGATAAATCCCTGCCGATGAATGAGCTGGCGGATATCATAAAGAAAACAGCATTTAAGGTAACCCGTATGGGACAGCTGGTAGGAACCTTGGCGAGCGAGCGATTGGGCGTACCCTTTGGGATCGTTGATCTGTCGCTGGCACCTACCCCTGCCATCGGGGATTCCGTTGCCTATATTTTAGAGGAAATGGGTCTGGAAAGCTGTGGCGCCTATGGAACGACAGCCTGTCTGGCAATGCTGAATGATGCTGTGAAAAAGGGCGGTGTCATGGCTAGCAGTACGGTCGGCGGTCTTTCCGGAGCCTTTATTCCGGTGAGTGAGGATGCCGGGATGATTGCGGCGACCAGAGCAGGAACCCTGTGTCTGGAAAAGCTGGAGGCTATGACAGCGGTATGCTCGGTTGGTCTGGACATGGTTGTTATTCCGGGGGAAACAACACCGGAGGTTATTTCCGGAATCATTGCGGATGAGGCAGCCATCGGTATGGTCAACTCCAAAACAACTGCAGTTCGTGCCATCCCTGCGATTGGCAAGAAGGTTGGAGAAGAGCTGGAATTCGGCGGCTTGCTGGGAAGTGGTCCTGTCATGAATATCAATCAGACAGACTGTTCTGTCATGATCCACAGAAAGGGCAGAATTCCTGCACCGATTCAGGCCTTGAAAAACTAACCAGTAGGTTGAATTTTCGTATCATAAGGTAGTCGGCTGAATGCACAGATAGTAACAGCAATCATAAAGAAACTCCTGGACATAGGGCGAGGTTGCGCTCTATGTCCTTTTTTGCTGTGGTTATCAACTGCTGATTACGCTTACCTTCTACACCCTGTGTGCTGCTGTAGTTCTATCATCGCAGTCTTACTGTATGACAAGCTATGTACGACGCACCTTATTGAAGCGCATGTCTGCTTCTTTCATGATTGAATATTGCTATATGTATCTTCTTCATCATCTCCCCATATCATTGGAAAGGGATGAAAGCAGTGTTGGACATAGTGAAATACCCCATGCATATGCTTGTGCTGCACATTCCATCTCATACAATCCTTATAGAAGGCAGCTCATGGCAGCATTTAGTAGCCTGCATACGTATTGAAAGTGAGATACAACCGGACAACTGGAGAAGATTCTCCTCTTGTCTGTCATTGCCTGCTGTGCTATGATTTAAAAAAAGAGATGGGAGATCATATGAAAAAGGATATCGTTGAGCTACGGCATCAGCTTCAGAAAATTGAATCGGATAAACAGTATCTGAAGGAATGCAGAAAGCGTCTTCATGAGGTAGAGACTGCATTACAGCAGGCTGAAAAACAGCTGCGAAAAGAAAACCGGGATGTGGAAAAGCTGCATACCGCATCCGTTGCTTCCATCCTTGCATTTTTTGCAAAGGATAAGGAGGAGCGTCTGGTAAAGGAAGAACAGGAGGCGATGCAGGCTGCGTTCCATGTGCGGCAGCTTCAGGAAAATGCAAAGGCACTGCAACAGGATATTGATGACTGTGAGCTGAATATCGTCCGGGAGGAGCTGGTTCGTAAGCGGCTTGCGGAATGTGAGCTAGAGGAAGCAGTACAGCATTCTCTCGATGGAGAAGCGCTGCGTGAACAGAAGCAGCTTATGGATGCACATACACAGCGGCTAAAGGAAATTCAGGAGGCTGTAGAGGCCGGTTATCTGGTGCTGGATCAGCTGAAAAGTGCGCTTCGCAGTCTGGATGGTGCCTCATCCTGGGGCTTTATGGATATCGTAGGAGGCGGCATCCTGTCCACTGCCATGAAGCATTCCTCACTGGATAAGGCTCAGAAAAAAATCGCACTTCTGAAAATCAATCTATATAAATTTCAAAAGGAGGTTCAGGATGTTCAAGGGTTTCAGGTAAAAGCTGTAACGCTTTGTGATGGCACGATTGTTATGGATTACCTGTTTGATAATATATTTACAGACATGTTCGTACAGTCCAAAATACGGGAATCGGAAAAATCTCTACAGCAGGTAAAATGTAAAATTGAACAAATCATGGATTCCTTACTGCAGGAGCGTATGCATACGCAGCAACAGCTGGAAAAGGAACAGGCAGACTACGAGCGCATGTGCAGAAAGACTATAGATTAAAAGCGGTATTTGCTAGCACCGCTCATCCTTCAGCTTAGTGCAATGCAAGAGAAAGAACCACAGTGTTCGCTTTTTAACTGTGGTTTTTGTATGCTGCAGATTTCAAATGCATGCGATCTGTTTCTGTAAAGTCATAACGAATACCGATGCGTAAACATGCTGACGAATGTGCATTTCGCCAGCAAAAAAATCATAAAACTGCAATCTTGTGCAGGGAAAGCGGTCTATGGCAAATCACCGGTTATGGTAGCTCGTCGGGGATCTCTTAGAATTTGCTTGGAAATAGGAATCTGTTTTGCGGTATTTTCTTGATTTCTTATCCAAATCATTATATATTTTACAATATTTGTGATAAAATAGAAAAAGTATTGGAAAAGGAGAGATAACATGCTGGAATTGCGCAATGTATCCTTTGAGGTAGATGGAAAAAAGATTGTAAACAACATCAGTCTGACGATTGAAGACAATAGATTTACTGTAATCACTGGTCCTAACGGCGGAGGAAAATCGACGCTGGCAAAGCTGATTATGGGGATTGAAAAACCAACGGAGGGAACGATTCTGTTCGATGGGGAGGACATTACTGCAATGTCCATAGATGAACGGGCAAAACGACAGATTGGCTATGCATTTCAGCAGCCCCCAAGATTTAAAGGGATGAGTGTGCACAAGCTGCTGTCTCTGGCACATGGCAAGGCTTTGGATGAGGAAATCTGCTGCAGCTATCTGAGGGATGTCGGGCTGTGCTCTAAGGATTATCTGAACAGAGATGTGGATACCTCCCTGTCCGGTGGTGAGGTAAAGCGGATTGAAATCGCAAGTATTCTCGCCCGTGATCTAAAGCTGTCCATATTTGATGAACCTGAGGCAGGAATCGATTTGTGGAGCTTTGCCAAGCTTGTGGAAACCTTTCAGCAGCTGCAAAGGGAATCCAGACAGTCCATTATTCTGATTTCTCATCAGGAGCGTATCATGCAGCTGGCGGATGAAATTATCATTATCGAAAACGGAGCAATCAAAACAAAAGGCGACAGGGATGAAATTCTTCCGACACTGATGCGTGAATTTGATTCCTGTGAATTTAAAAAGTAGGTGAAGCAGATGGAACAGATGGAAAAAAATCTGCTGAAGACAGTTGCGGATATCAGCGGCTTTATGCCGGGCAGTGCCTTCAGCTTAAGAAAAAACGGAGCCGGTGTGGAACGTCATTCCACTGAGCATGTAAAAATTCTGGCTAAAACAGATAAGCCGGGGATTGATATCATCGTGGATGCCAATACGGTTGGGGAAAGTATACATATTCCGGTTATTCTGACAGACAGCGGCGTGCAGGACATGGTATATAACGATTTTTATATCGGAGAAGGTGCGGATGTGGAAATTATAGCCGGCTGCGGTATTCACAATGATGGCTGTGATACCTCACAGCATGATGGAATCCATACCTTTCATATTGGAAAGCATGCCAGCATTACCTATACAGAAAAGCATTACGGTGAAGGCAGTGGCAGCGGTGGCAGGATTTTGAACCCGACAACGGTTATCCATATGGAGGAAGGCTCCTTTGCCAAAATGGATATGAGTCAGATCAAGGGTGTGGATTCCACCTTTCGTAAAACAGAGGCAAATCTGGGCACATCTGCCAAGCTGGTAATCAATGAAAAGCTGATGACCCATGGAGAGCAGAAGGCACACTCGGATGTGACGGTAAATCTGAATGGAGAGGACAGTGTCGTTCAAATCGTATCCCGCTCAGTGGGAAAGGATCATTCCGTGCAGGTATTCCATCCGATTGCAGTGGGAAACAATCGTTCCCGTGCACATATTCAATGTGATTCCATCATTATGGGAAAAGCGAAAATCAGTTCAATACCGGAAATTGCTGCGAACCACGTGGATGCGGAAATCATTCATGAAGCGGCAATCGGAAAAATCAACAATGACCAGCTGATTAAGCTGCAGACCTTTGGATTAAACAGCGAGGAAGCAGAAACGGTCATTGTGGACGGATTCTTAAAGTAATTTGAAAACAGTTTTATACGCAGGAGGTCTGTTCTCCCCGGTGACAGGGAGGACAGATCTCCTTTTTGAAATACAGGAAGAAATTTAAAATATTTTCTTGACCTTCGTCCTGAGCGAAGGTGTACCATATGCATGAGGTGATAGGAATGTACAAAATAAAAGAGCTGGCAGAGCTGTATGGAATCCATACGAATGCTCTTCGATTTTATGAGAAAAAGGGACTGCTGCCGTCACGGCGGTTAGAAAACGGCTATCGGATCTACGGAGAAGAGGAGCGGGCTTTATTGCAGAGAATTTTGCTGTATCGGGCGATGAATTTTTCGATTGCGGATATCAAAGAGCTGTTAAGCAGGGAGCAGGGCAATGCACAGGAGCTGTATTTTCAGCAGCTGCAGCTGTTAAACCGTCATCTGCATGAGCTGTCTGCCATACGGGAGCATATCCTGCACGAGCTGAACGATATGCTGAGCAACACCTATGAGGAACAGCAGGATCAGGAAGAAATGCAGAAGCTGCTGCAGGAATTACATAAAAATCGGGAATGGAAGGATCGCTGGGATTTTGATTCCTTTGCAAGGGTGTATGATGAGGTTGTGCATACCCCTGCAGCACAGGGACTGCCGTTTTACGAAGCATATGATTGCGTGCTGGATGAAACTGCAATGCATGCGCAAAAGCATGGCGGAAGGCTGCTGGATATCGGATGCGGTACCGGCAATCTGAGTGCGCGCTTAGCTTATGCAGGGCTATCGGTTGTCGGGGTGGATCAGTCTCTGGAAATGCTGGTTCAGGCAAAGAAAAAGCTGCCAAAGGTGCTTTTTCATCAGGGAACCTTTCTGTCGCTCCCCTTTGAACAAGCCTCGTTTGATACCATAACAGCCTCCTATGCTTTTCATCACTGTGATGCACAGGAACGACCCCTTGCCGTTCGTGAAATGAAGCGCGTTCTGCGCAGGCAGGGACGTATTGTGCTTGCCGATCTCATGTTTGAGCATGCACTGGAACGCAGGGAGTATGAGCAGCACTGTACAATGCAGCAAAAAGCTGAGCTGGAGGATGAATTCTTTACAACGGTTGAGGAGCTGACTCAGATTTTTTCTCAGGAGGGCTTTATTTGCTCGAAATATAAGGTTTCTGACATCATATGGATTTTTGTGGCAGATTTACCGGAATAAGACAGAGAACAGATAAAAAATAAGTGCTTTGTGTGATATCTACGATTCGTCGATAGGTGATTTTGTGAAATCATGATATGATACATGTATAGAAACGAGGTGCATGTATGCAGCAAAGGGAGATTGGCATGCAGATTTCTGCAGCAAGAAAGAATTTAAAGTATACACAGCGGGAGCTTGCAGATAAGCTTGGGGTGAGTGACAAGACAATCAGTAAGTGGGAGCGTGGCGCAGGCTATCCGGACATTTCCTTGCTGCTGCCGCTGTGCAAGGAGCTTGGCATAGAGGTTTCTCAGCTGCTTGGTGATGAGGAAACGGATACACAGAAACCGGGAAATGAAAAAAATCTGAAGAATCTTGCAGATTATGCTGTTTTGAAGGTGAAGGAAAACAGAGCGCGTATTCAGCGATGGATATGGATGGTACTCAGTGCACTTGCTGTGCTGTCCATCGGAATTTGTCTGCTGTGTAATTATATGCTGGAGGAGACTATCAGCTGGGCATGGATTGCCGCTGTTTCCATCGTATATGGCTGGATGATTCTTACAGCATTGCTTATGACACATCGCTATTTGATTGAAAAAACTATGCTAGTGGCAATGGTGATGCTGTTTCCTTATCTGTATTGTCTGTCGCTGCAGCTTCCAATTTCAAATTTTCTTCCCCTGACCTGGACGATAGCTGCCGCTGCGGATGTATTTGCAGTTCTGATCTATCTGGTATTGCTGCATTGCCGTATTTCCTTCTGGTTCAAGCTGACAATCATTGTCATATTATCCGGAATCTTTAATTACTTTGTGCAGTGGCTGACAGAAGGGGGCTTTATCCAGATGCTGCTGCAGCTGTCTGGAAATCTTATAGCCGCTGTGATGTTAGCAATCGTGGGAATCTATGCAAGGAGGCATGCAAAATGAACCCTGTTGAAAAAATGAATCAAATACAAAGACGTGTAGACGCAGTAAATCACCGGGTTATGAAAAAACGGGAACAGCTTATGAAGCCGACCAAGAAGCAGATGGAGATGTCCATCCTTGTATCAGCAGGCTGCAGCATTGTCTTTCTGATTATGGCTGGAATTGTATTCTTTGTATATCGTCTGCATTTGCAGGCAGCATCATTGGCTGCCGTAGCGGGTTTGCTGTTGCTGAATGCCGCATTTATGAAAAATAAAAAAAGCAAGTCTTGAGAACGACATAATTTTCATTATAATAAAACTCATGGAGAGGATATTATGAAGAAAATTATGTTTTTTTGTCTGCTGGCACTCATGGCAGCAATGCCTGTACAGGCAAATACGAGAGAAGAGGTTGCATTTAGCAAATGTACGGATGGAGATACCGCGCATTTCAAAATCAACGGCAAGGATACGACAGTACGATTTCTGGCAATCAATGCGCCTGAATTTACCAAAACAAAGGAGCCTTATGGGAAAGAGGCAAGTGCATATGTGTGTGATGCCTTGCAATCGGCGGAAACAATCGAACTGGAATACGATGACGGCAGTGATAAGCTGGATAAATACGGGCGAACGCTGGCATGGGTGTATGCGGATGGTGTCCTTTTGCAAAAGGAGCTGGTAAAGCAGGGACTGGCAGAGGTGAAATATATTTATGGTGACTACGCATATACAAAGGAATTGCAGGAGCTGGAAAAGGAAGCCAAAAAAGAGAAGCTGCATATGTGGAGCGATGGAACAGCTGCTGAAGAGCAACAAAATGAAACAATACAGTATGTATTGGGAGCTGCAGGCGGTGTTATCCTACTTATTTTTGGACTGTTCTTTGCGAAGGGCAAGCGTAATAAACAGCGCTATATCCGCAAGGGAGTCCGTCAGCTGCGTAAAAAATGAATGAGAATACACACACTGTTGTGAGAAATTCGGATACTGCTGTAAAAGCTTCAACTGCATACAAGTGAAAACGGCAAAAGAAGCATCCTTTACAGCTAGTTTCAAAGATTTGTTGGCAGTGGAATGTCTTGTAGATTTGCTTTTATTGCAACGACAGCTTTTCCATATGCGAAGGTGGTAGCATTGCTGGAAACAGATGTTTCCTTGCGGTATGAAAAGCCAGGTACCTGTTTTTTTTGCCTTAGCTATGAAAGCGGCGGTGAGAGGGTGAGCGCATTGCAGGATAGGCACTGCGTTCGCATGACAAAAAACAGAAATATGTCTGTTTCTATTGACCTGTACGTCGCGTACAGGTATATGGTTTAGCTGGAGGTGATCTCATGAAACTACAGGAAGTGGCACAGCAGGTGCAAATGACCAAGCGGGCCATCAAGTATTATGAGGAAAAGGGACTGCTGCAGGTGGAAAAGGATGAAAACGGTTATCGCCGATATACCGAAGAGCATATAGCTGTTCTGCAGCAGATTCAGGTTTATCGAAAGCTGGGGATGGAGCTGTCTGCCATTCAACGCATTTTTCATGATCCGCAGGTGGAACAAGAGGAGCTGCAGCGGCTTGAGGGACAGATGCAGAGACAACTGGAGCAGCAATCTGCACAGCTGGAGGCAGTGCGCCAAATGCTGGCAGGCGCAAAGGATTACCAAGTGCTGCAGGAGCAGCTTGATTATCAAACGATTGCGGCAGCTATTCAGGAAATGATACCGGGCATTTATGGCAAGCTCTTTCTGCATCATTTTCTGCCATATCTGCAGATTCCCATCACGACGCAGGAGCAGCGGGATGCCTATCAGGCAATTCTCACATTCTGGGATACAACCGACCTGAAGATGCCGCTGTCTATGAAAATCGTTACATTTCTGATGGGGTTTTTGCAAAATCAGCAGGCCGCAGCAATACAGGCAAGGCTGGATGCACAGCTGAAAAGGCTACTGGAACCGAATGCAAAGCAGTACGCGCAAATGAAAAAGGCGGTTCTCCATCAGTATCGGGTTCAGAAATATTGTCTGCTTCGCTATCTGCCTTCCTCTATCAGTAAACGGCACTGGATGATGGAACTGCAAAGAAGCGGTTACAATGATGTATTCCTGCCGAATATGGAGAAGCTGAGTCCAACCTATCGGGAATATCGAAATGCCCTATATGCAATCAATGACAGGATTTGTACAGAGCTGAATCTAGGCTATGATGAATATTTCCATCTTGTGAAGAAATCATAAACCTTTTTCTGTCCGTGCTGGAATGCGGCGCCATTCCCATCACAAACAGAAAGTGAAAAGCAGGTGATACGCTATTAGTTCTTTCTCCTGTCAGGATGTTTATGAAAAAGAGAGTTCGATTTCTATTGATGAACGCGATCATTTTGAATGCTCTATTTCAGGTTATACCCACAAGCGAGTAAGAGCCACGTTATTGCTGTGCTACCTTTTTCAAAACACACTGCGTGCTTCAGCATGTATGTTCATGTACTAGCGTTCTGCATAAAAAAACAAGGCATATGATTTCACGTGCCTTGCTTTTTTATGTAGATGTTTCATAGCAGTGCCAAATCAGGACTACATCGCCTTGATTTCTTCAGCAATCTGCTTTCCAAGCTCCATCAGTGCGTCCAAATCCTCTTCACTCGGTGTGTAATTCTGTGAAACGACCGTATCATTCAGCAGGGTGATGCCGGCTTTTTCCAGACGGGCATTGATTTCCTTTGTGACAAGATTTGCCCAGCCGTAGGATCCAAAGCCCAGACCCTTTTTATTCTTCACCTTGCAGGTAACCAGCTTTTCAAGGAATGCCGCGATACTTCCTGCCATGGCATTGTTGTAATTTCCGCTTCCAACCAAAATCGCCTTGGCATCCAGCAGCTCCTTTTGAATGATCGCTGGGGAAGTCATTGAGCATTTGAAGATTTTTACACAGATTCCGTTTCTTCCCATGCCCTCTGCAAGTGCCTCTGCCATCATCTGCGTATGCTTCCAGACACTTTCATACACGATAACTGCTTTATCAACCGCCTTGAAGGTCGCAAAATCCTCATATGCCTGAAACAGCTCCGGCAGGTAGCTTCTCCAGATAATACCGTGTGCCGGGGCAATCATATCAATGTCTAGCTTCATCTCTTGAATCTGCTTCAGCTTATTAGCAACCTGCATACCATATGGCATGACGATGTTTGCATAGTAATCCTTTGCACGATCAATACACTTGGCAGCTCCGTGTGCATCATCAAAGATATCATAGCTTGCAATGTGCTGTCCGAATGCATCATTGGAGAATGCAATTTTCTGTTCTGCGACATAGGTCAGCATGTTATCCGGCCAGTGAATCATCGGCATTTCCACAAATGTCAGTGTGTAACGTCCTGTGGATAAGGTATCTCCGGTTTTCACCCTTTGAAAATCATAGCTTTTGAAATACTGCTTCAGCATGATACCCACACCGGCATTGCTTGCATACGGCTTGGCATCCGGATAATCCTTCATAAATTTCAGGAAGCCTCCGGAATGATCCGGCTCTGCATGCTGCACGATGACATTATCAATGGTACGCTCACCGATTACCGAACGAATTCGCTCCATCATCGTATCATAAAATTCTTCTTCAACTGTATCGATCAGCGTCACCTGCTCATCCACAATCAGATAGGAGTTGTAGGTTGTCCCTTCTGCGATCGGAAACAGATCACCGTGAAAATGGCGGCAGTTGAAATCATGAACGCCGACCCAGTACATATTTTCTTTAATTTGTATTGCTTGTTTCATTTCCTTCACCTCTGGCTTCTATTTTAATATGATATAAGGAGGATGTCCACTTATTTGATTTTTTATTCACAAATAAAATACATACCGTTATTTGCAGTTTTTAGCAGAAACGGTACACGAATTGAAAATTAAGTTGCAAACCCGTTTAAATTCAAAGATTCGGGTAGTATAATATAGATATCAATAAAGGAGGAGCTATTTCATGATTATTCAAAGTAAGAGAGTATGGGTACTCGGTCACTTCATCGAAGCCCAGCTGGAGCTGGAGGATGGAAAAATCAAAAATATTCTGGCGTATGGCGCAAAACCGGCTGATAAGGACTATGGTGAAAGACGAATTGTACCGGGATTCATTGACGTTCATACACATGGTGCTTATGGCTTTGACACCAATGATGCGGAAGAAGAAGGTCTGCGCAACTGGATGAAGCACATCCCTGAGGAAGGTATTACCGGCATCTGTCCTACCACAATTACACAGACAGAGGAGGTACTTACCAAGGCAGTGAAAAATGTCGCAAAGGTTGTTGCGGATGGCTATGAGGGTGCGGAAATCCTCGGTATTCATTTTGAGGGACCATATCTGGACATGGTTTACAAGGGAGCACAGCCGGAGCAGTGTATCGTAAAACCGGATGTTGAACAGTTCAAGCGATATCAGAAGGCTGCCAACGGACTCATCAAAATTATAACAATGGCTACGGAGCGCGATGAGAATTTTGAATTGACAAGATATTGTGCAGCAAACGATGTCCGTGTGAGCATCGGACACTCTGCGGCAACGATTGAAGAAGCAGGAATGGCGATTGCCAACGGAGCTACTTCCATGACGCATATCTTTAACGGAATGACTCCCTTCCATCACCGCAAGCCGGGTCTGGTAGGGGCTGCTATGCGCTTCCGTGATACCTTTGGCGAGGTCATCTGTGATGGAAATCACTCTACACCGGATGCATTGAATGATCTGTTCATGGCAAAGGGAAGAGATTATACCATTATGATTACGGATGCGTTAATGGTAAAAGGTCTGCCGGTAGGGACAAAGGTTCTCTTCGGCGGAAATGAAATTGAGCTGTATCCGGATGGAAGTGCACATCTGACTGGCGCAAAGAGTCTTGCAGGCTCTACTCTGAAGGTCAATGAGGGCTTGAAGGTGCTTGTTGAAAAAGCGATGATTCCTTGGGATTACGCAATCAACTCCTGTACACTGAATCCGGCGAGATATCTGAATGTGGATGATCGCAAAGGAAAGCTTGTGGCTGGCTATGATGCAGATATCGTTGTACTGAATGACGATTACTCTGTAGAAATGACATATGTAAGAGGAAAAGAAGCATTCTAATCAGCGTACGAAATCGTAAGGGAATCCACAGGATTCCCTTTCTTCAGCAATTTCACGGCAATGCTCACATAATTTGGGTTGAGCTTTGCTGAATTACACATAATTTACCATGATCTATACATAATATATTGATAGACATTTTGTATACTATAGTCAAGCAAGAGGTATCTTGCTTGTATGAACTATTTCCCCCAAAATTATTTCATACTTTCTCCCTTTCAAAATAATAATTATCATATACAGAGAAGATGCTTCCCCCAAGGCATCTTTTTTGTTGGCATGCGTCAACCTTTCTAAGACAATCTGCAAAGAATTGCCCACAGCCATACCTCATGATCTTATTCTTTTGTACAGGCAGTTTTCTTGAATTAGATTATGTCATCTGTACCTGTTCAGCTTTTTCATATCAGGAGACGACAGCGGTGGGGAAATCAAGAGTGCAGCTGCAGCAATTTCCAGCATAAAAGGGTGCATACAGTCGCTTGATCCGCTGCCAAGATATCGCATATAAGTTACCATGCTTATACATCATATAGCGATTGTTTAGCGCATCCTATATGCTAGCAGAAGGTATCCTGCCTGTATGGAATATGCTCCCCCAAAATTATTTCATGCGTTCTCCCTTTTAATACAATAACCATATACAGAAAAAGGTGCTTTCCCCTAAGGCACCCTTTCTGTTGGTGTATAGAAAGAAGTGACTGAGATTTTTACACCCTTTTTCTAAAGTCTGTATCCTTGTGCGTTCACACAATTTGGGTACCGACACTTGAAAGAACACACATTTTTACAAGTTCTCTACATATTTAAAATATAACTTTTTAGTATACTGTAGTCATGCAGGAGGAATCCTGCAGATATGAATTTTTCCCCTCAGAAAATTTTTCATACTTTTCCTTTCTATTAAATAAATAATAAGCAACAGCAAAAGGAGCACTTCCCCCAAGGTGCTCCTTTTGTTTTCTTTGTCTGTCGTGCTATAATGATAAGCGTTATGAAATGAGGGATTCCATATGAAAAATATAAAAGCTTTATTTTTTGATGTAGACAATACGCTTTACACCCATCGCATTCACGATTTTCCTGCAACTACCCGCCTGGCGTTGAATCTCCTAAAGGAAAACGGATACCGTATCGGTGTCGCTACAAGTCGCTGCCGCTATGAGGTCCGCAATCTTCCGTCCTTTTTCCGTGAATTTTCCTTTGATGCCGCAATCTATGATGGCGGAGCACTGGTCATGGGAAGGAAGGAGGTTGTCACCAGCTTTCCTCTGCAGCAGGAGCAGGTGGAACGGCTCATCCGCTATTGTGAGCAAAGACATATACCGGTACGGTATTCCACCTTTGACAATGACTGTCTGACAACACCGTGTCCCCACAATATTCGTGATGAGTTTTTCAAGCTGTATCTGAATATGCCCATCGTCAAGCCCTATGCACAGGAATCGGTCTTTAATATGCTTGCCTATCCGCAAAACGAAACACAGCGGAAAGAGATTCTCGCCCTTATGAAGGATGCCTTTATTGTGACACATTCCTCCAACACATTGGAAATCACTGCGGAAAACGTAGATAAAAGCAGGGGTGTAGAAGCGATGGCTGCACATTGGGATATACCGGTAGAACAGATTGCGTGCTTTGGTGACGGTGCCAATGATGTGGGCATGCTGCGTGCTGCGGGCATTGGCGTCGCTATGGGAAATGCCAATCCAAAAGCAAAGGAGGCAGCAGATCATATTTGTGCTTCCATAGACGAGGACGGCGTGTATCTCTTCTGTAAACAGATGGGGTGGATATAGCAGGAACTCCTGCAGTTTCTGCGGCATCTGCATTTTTGTTGTGCTATAATAGACATGAACATTGTACGAGAGGAGAGGCTGTATGAAATTAACAAATAATCGTTATGAGGTAACCTTTACTGCAAAGGGTGGAGAAATTGAAAGCTTTACCGATTTAAAAACCGGTATGCAGTATATGTGGCAGGGACATCCGGATTACTGGACAGGAAAAAATCCCGGGTTGTTTCCGTTGGTAGGAAACACTCTGGATGGTACCTATGAAATTGATGGTAAAACGTACGCTATGAAAAATCATGGACTGGTTCGTTATGCGACGCTGGATTGTGTGCGCGATGATGGAAATGAGGTCATCCTGGCATTTGATAGCAGTGCGGAAACAAGGGCACAGTATCCCTTTGATTTTCATTATGAGGTAGGCTATGCACTGCAAAACGATACGCTTACGGTAACCTATCGCATTACAAACACCGGAGAGAGCGAAATGCCGTTTACCTTTGGCTTGCACCCGGGCTTCAACTGTCCGTTGTGCGAGGGGGAGGCGTTTGAGGATTATACGATGCGCTTTACGAATCCTGAGCAGCTGAAGCAGCTGGTGTTTGATCCGGAAAAGAAGAAGCCCTATGTTCTGGAGGATGTAAGCCTGCAGACGATACCATGCAGCTATGAGAATATCGAGAAATATGCAACGCTGATCTATCAGGGGATGAAAAGCTCCTATCTGACATTATCCGGGCCAAAACATCACGGTGTGCGCATATCCATTAGCGGATATCCATATCTGGCGATCTGGACAGCGAAAAAAGGTGCACCGTTTATCTGTCTGGAGCCGTGGTACGGTCATGCGGATTTTTCAAAAGTAGAGGAAGACTTCTACCATCGTGAGGGTACGATGACGCTTTCTGCAGGGAAGACATTCACAACTGCTTATACAATTCAGGTATTTTAAGAAACAGGGATATGCAAATAGAGCATGTGTCATAGAAACGGGGAACCGGATATGATAAAAGCTATGCATATCCCTTTTTATTTCTGAAATTCTTGTTTGCGGCAAGATGAAAAAAGCTGGATTTCTTGGTTTCATTTCCGATACCTATATCTGAAAAGCCCAGCTTGTGAAGCATAAGAAGAGAATGCAGTAAAGCATGCGTTTTAAAAAATGGAATTCATCTAAAAGGGCCTTCTTTCTTTTATAAACAGCGATGTCCTTTTGGATGTTGATAGCCCTGGCTGATGGTGCACGTTCATCTACATGCTTCGTCTAGGGATACCATGATATGAAAACAAAAGAAATACTCATTTTATATGTATCCACATACACAAAAAAGAAGTATAATGAAGGCAATCGATAAAGATAAAAGGAGGAAGCAAGCATATGAAAAGCATTTGCATTGCGGATACGCAGGCACCGGCTATCGTTCAGGGCTGTATGCGTATTGATGCTATGAAACCAAAGGATTTGGAGACCCTGATTCGTCGTGATCTGGAGCTGGGAATCAATTTCTTTGATCATGCGGATATTTATGGAAGGGGTGTCTGCGAGGAGCTGTTTGGAAAGGTGCTGAAGACGCAGCCTTCCTTGAGGAAGGATATGCTCATTCAGTCAAAATGCGGTATTCATCGCAGTGAAACGACGCATTATGATTTTTCAAGGGACTACATAATTCGTTGTGTGGATGCTTCTATTGAACGTCTGCAATGCGGATATCTTGATTATCTGCTGCTGCATCGCCCGGATGCCCTGATGGAGCCATTGGAGGTAGCGGAGGCTTTTGATGCCTTATATACATCCGGCAAAGTAAAGCATTTTGGCGTCAGCAATCACAATCCCTATCAGATTGAGCTGCTGAAAAAATATAGTAAGCAGCCGATTGAAATCAATCAGATGCAGCTGAGTGTGATGCATACGCCGATGATTGACGCCGGGGTGAATGTCAATACCTTCGATTCGCGCGGCATAAACCGCGATAACGGTACACTGGATTACTGCAGACTGCAGGATATAACGATACAATGCTGGTCACCGTTTCAGTACGGCATGTTTGAAGGGGTATTCCTTGATAATCCGAAATTCCCTGAGGTGAATACACGCATACAGACACTTGCCGATAAATATCAGGTCAGCAACAGTGCGATTGCGGCGGCATGGCTGCTTCGCCATCCGGCACACATGCAGGTAATTCTGGGTTCCGTCAATTTGACGCGTATAGAAGGAATCGTGAAAGCATGTGACATTACGCTTACCAGAGAGGAATGGTATTCCATCTATGTTGCAGCGGGAAATCAGCTGCCATAAGCATTTGATCTACGACTGCAGCCGTCGAAAGCGAAAGCTGCCATAGAGAAAAAGCAGAGGCTCTCGTATGGGATAGCATGCGCACTGCAGAAAGCCTGTGACGCACAGGTAGCTGGAAATGCAGGATATGTATGTTCTGACATTGAAAACATGCTTTCAAAATGGTATGATAATACTGTGTAATATCAGGAGGAGAAAAGAAAATGAAAGTTATTGTAGTGAAAGATTACGATGCAGTAAGCAAAGAAGCATTTGATGTTATGAAGGAAGTTGTCACAAGCAAAAAGGATGCTGTTTTAGGTCTTGCGACAGGCTCCAGTCCAATCGGATTGTACAAGAACATGATTCAGGATCACAAGGACAATGGAACAAGCTATGCACAGTGCCAGTCTTTCAATCTGGATGAATACGTAGGAATCGACAGAAATCACCCGGAATCCTACTGGACATTCATGCATGAAAATCTGTTCAAGGGAATTGATTTGCCGGAGGACAAGATTCATGTACCTTATGGAAGCACAAAGGAAGATTGTGAAGGATATGAAAAGGCTATGGAAAATGTCAGTGTGGATGTGCAGGTTCTGGGAATCGGCGGTAACGGACACATCGGTTTCAATGAGCCGGGTACACCGTTTACAGAGGAAACACACATTGTTGAGCTGACAGAGAAAACACGTTCTGATAACGCGCGTTTCTTTGACAATGACATCAATCAGGTGCCGACACATGCAATCACAATGGGAATTGCGACAATCATGAAGGCAAAGAAAATCCTGCTTGTAGCATCCGGTGCTAACAAGGCAGATGCTGTTGCGGCTATGGTCAACGGACCGGTTGATCCGGCATGCCCTGCCAGCGTTCTGCAGAATCATGCGGATGTTGTCGTTGTTGTTGATGAGGCAGCAGCTGCAAAATTGGCTAAATAAAATACTATGAGAGAGACGGATATTCCAAGAGAGTGTCCGTTTTCTTTTTGCTTAAAAATGCAAACCGATACAAAACGGCTTACATTCTTGCAAAATAATACGTGCGTTCAGGGAAAAAGGGGGCGTCAAAATTTCTTTGCTATTCTGCATCGGCTGACTTCTAAGAAAGCCTGTTAAGCTATAGGAATATTCTGGTCACAGTCTGAATATCCCTAATGATATTGCATTGTAAAGAAGCTCTTTTGCTGGAACGATCGCAGCCCTGCTTATAGCTGACTGGCTCCTTTACAGGTATTACAGGTTTACTTTTTTTCTATATTCGCTATAATAGGGTTGATAAAGAAAGTAGAGGTAGGATATGGCGATAAAACTGATAGCACTGGATCTGGATGGAACGCTGCTGACCACGCAGAAAACGATTGATGAGGAAACGAAAAAACGTCTGATCAAGGCACAGGAGATGGGAATTTCCATAACAATAGCTACTGGACGAGATAAGGGTGGTATCGATTTTGTATATGAACCGCTGGAGCTTGAGCACAGAGGCAATAATTTTGTGGCAGGAGTAAACGGACAGATTATTTATGATTTTCATAAAAAGGAATATTATGTGGATAAGGTGCTGGATGGCAAGGATGCAAAAAAAGTGATGGCACTGGGGATGAAATATAATTTTGAGGTCATCAGCTGCTGCGGCTATGATTTCTATGATTTGATATCCAAGCGTCTGAAGGCGATGAAAAAGGTGCGCAGTGTTGTGTTTGGACGCCCGATGGATTATGGATTTAATCAGGGAAAGCGAAATTTCATACCGCTGGAGGATGCAGAATATGAGATTACGCAGGATGTAAATAAGTTTGTACTGATACAGACGGCCTCCTTTTTCAAGAAGCATTTACCGCATCTGCGTAAGGAATTAGAGGATTATGAATTGCTGGAGGTCGGTCCTGCATGGATTGAGGTTATGCCGAAGGGCGTATCCAAGGCGAGTGCGTTGTTGCGAATCGGTGAAAAGCTGGGAATCTCTACGGAGGAAATGATGGCGTTTGGAGATGCGGAAAACGATATGGAAATGATCAAAACCGTGAAGTACGGCATCGCGATGGGAAATGCCATGGAATCCCTGAAAAAGGCAGCATGGGATGTCACCGATACCAATGATCAGATGGGAATTGCAAAGGCACTGGATAAATATGTATTTACAGCAGGGGAGTAAGCTCTCCTTTTTTATAAAAAAAGCTGTCATGGAGTATGACAGCTTTAGGCGTCACAGATGATATCTGCTGTTTCGGCATGAATCAGCTTGAGCAGGTCATCCGGTTGCATTTTGATCTGTACACCGATTTTTCCGCCGCTGAACATCATGGCAGGAAGCCGGGTACAGCTCTCGTGCACAAAGGTACGGAATTGCTTCTTCATGCCAATAGGGGAACAGCCTCCGCGTACATAGCCTGTTAGTTTGTTGATATCCTTTACATGAATCATTTCCACGGATTTCACACCGGCAGCTTTCGCACATTTCTTCAGGTGCAGCTCATACGCAACCGGAATTACGAAAACGATATATTCCTTCGTGTTCGCAACCGTTACCAGTGTTTTGAAAACCTGTTCCGGATCCTCCTGCAGCTGCTTCGCTACCGCCAGACCGGCGACAGGCTCTGTTCCATGTGCATAGCTGAACACTTCATATGGCAGCCTGTTGCTGTCAAGAATGCGCATGGCATTCGTTTTCTGTATTTTCATTGCAGTACCTCCACGTTGTGCATTCAGTATAGCATTCTTTTTTTTCTTCTTCCAGTATGATTTTACTTCTGAAGGTATTCATTGTATAATCCTATTCATAAGGGGCGTGATAGAAATGATACAGATGATTGTAATGGATATGGATGGAACACTGCTGACAAGCGAAAATAAGATTTCACCGAAAACAAAGGAGCTGCTGCTGCGTGTGCAGCAACAGGGGGTACGTCTTGTTCTGGCTAGCGGAAGAAGCTATTGCAAGCTGCTGGAATATGCCAAGGAGCTTTGTATGGATGCATACGGAGGTTATCTGCTGGAGGTCAACGGTTTGATTCTGTATGATCTTGCAAGTGGAAAGCGCCACATTCGCAAGCAGATGGGACGCATTGAAATGGAAGAGCTTTTTACATATTTCCGACAATGGGATGTTGAATTTATGGCGCAGTTTGATGACGGATTGTATGATTATAATCCGGAAAGTATCATCAAGGAAAAAGCGGAATATCGCAGGATACACAATCTGGGAGAGGATTATCCATGGACGGGAGGTGCCTTTGCGCTTTTGGCAGATAATCGAAAGGGCTATCCGAATATTCATTATATAGATACATGGGAAGAAATAGACCGCCGTATCAATAAGGTGAGTATCGCCTATCATGCGGATGTGATGGCTGAAGTAAGCGCCCAGGCGAAAAGGGATTTAAAGGATCGCTACTGGCTGGGGCTGACAACGCCGAAATGGCTGGAGCTGATGCCGCTTGGTATTACAAAGGGAAGCGGTTTGCAGGCACTGGTGGACATGCTGGGGATTTCCATGCGCGATGTGATGGCTTTTGGTGATGGAGAGAATGATATCGAAATGCTGCAGGCCGCAGGTATCGGTATTGCGATGGGAAATGCTATGGCTGAGGTCAAGGCGGCAGCGGATGAGGAGACCGACAGTAATAATGATGAGGGAATCTTCAAGGCATTGCAGAAATATTTCGCAGTATGAGCATTTTCATGCATGTTTCCTGTAGAATGTGATATACTGTGGATAGTCGGAGGTACGAGATTATGAAAGTTATAAATAAAGCAGAATTTGAACAAATTACAAAACAGGGTGTTGTCCTGGTGGATTTCTTTGCGACCTGGTGCGGACCATGCAAAATGCTGGCACCTGTGCTGGAGGATTTGGCAGAGGATATGAAGGGGAGAATGGAAATTGTCAAGGTTGATGTAGATCAGGAAGGCGATCTGGCGATGAAATATGGTATCATGTCTGTCCCTACCATGATTGTATTTAAGGACGGAGAGGCAGTAAAACAGATTTCCGGCTATCAGCCAAAGACACAGCTTGCAAGTATGCTGAACCAGTTCTTATAAGCGAAGCGTAACGCAGGCTGCTGCTTATTGCGGTAATAAGAGGTTTTTCATTTCGTGATGTACACAAGGAGATGAAAAACCTTTTTTTATTTGCATACGTTATGCATTTTCGCAGCTGTTTCATAAACAGGCTTAGTGGAATCCATTGACTTTTATATTGCGGAGTGGTACATTTGTAGGAAAAAAGGGAGGCTATTTTATGGGGACAGTGATCAATGCGGCTGCTGTGATTGTTGGAGGAGCTATCGGCATGCTGGTTAAGGGCGGACTTCCGCTTCGTGTTCGTGATTTGCTCATGCGCTCACTTGGCTTATGCACATTGTTTATCGGAATCAGCGGAGCGCTAAGTGCCATGATGCATGTGGAGGGCGCACAGCTACAAACCAATGGCACACTGTTGCTGATCTGCTCACTGGGAGTCGGTGCGGTTGTCGGAGAGCTTTTGCGCTTAGAGGATCGCATGGAGGGATTGGCGCATCGTCTGCAGAATATGGTGAAAAGCAGGGATGATAAATTTGTGGAAGGCTTTGTGAGTAATGCACTTGTTATTTGTGTCGGAGCGATGGCTGTGGTAGGTGCATTGCAGGATGGTTTGACACACGATGCCTCCATGCTGATAACAAAGGCGATTCTCGATGGTATCATATCCATGGTTTTCGCCTCTGCCCTTGGAATCGGCGTATTGTTTGCAGCAGTTCCGCTCTTTTTCTATCAGGGCGCTATCACACTTCTGGCCGGCTTTCTTTCTCCGCTGTTTCGTGAAGCGCTGATCAATAATCTTTCACTGGTTGGCAATGTATTGATTTTCGGTGTTGGTATCAATCTGTTTTTCGGAAAGCAGATCAAAATCGGAAATCTGCTGCCGGCATTGCTTATACCGATTGCCTGGGAAACATTGCAATATCTTTTATCCTGTATGGGATAATGTTTAGGCAGCAAGGGCTCTTTGACCGGATTTTGTTTCTGCAACAGCGAAGATGCATCCCTTTGTCCTGTACATGTGCAAACGTATTGCATAGCGTCATACGACACATACACCATGGAGCTTGCAGGAGAGGGAATGGTGATGAGAATTCAGCAATAAATGAAGACAAAAGAAAAAGAACGCTGAGGGGGTGCGTTCTTTTCCTTTTAGAATTATAAAATTAAATGAAAGGGAGAAAGTATGAATTTCATTTGAGGGGGAAATTATCATACTTGGCAAGAGTTCCTCTTGCTGATTACAGTATACGAAATTGTTATCTGAAAAATATGTCGCAACTATGTGAAATTATGTTGTTGCTTTCCTGTATTGCCACAGGGGCTTTCACCACGCTTTTGATCTTCATTTCCATAGGAGGGAAGCTATACCTCTGACGATATCAAAAATCAGCCTCTCGCATGGCTTGAAACAATAGAAACGCACTGCTTGGGGGAACAGTGCGTTTCTATTATTATCAGTTTTAAATGAAAGAGAGAAAGTATGAATTTGCTTTTGGGGAATTATCATACTAGCAAGCTTTTCTTACTTGCTGCCTATAGTATACGAAATACTTGTCAACAAATAATGTAGATACTGTGGAAAACTATGTTATATTTTCCCCTTATCGTTTTACATTATGGGAAGCATACAGCGAGGCTGTGGTATAATAGAAAAGGTAAGACTTGCTGTAAAGACTTCTACGTATCCATTTACAAGCTTTACGGAGTCTTTCTATGCTTGTGAGGAATCGCATGCTTTCTCCGGCTGTACACAGCTGTAAATGAAAGGGGATATTATGAAATTACCTTATGCAGTAGCTCCATGCAAAGTCTGATGGACGAATCGCTTGCATGGAGCAATGAGTACGGACTCGTCCGCTGACTTTGCCTATCATACAATCATTGTAGAAAAGGAGCAAAGTCAAAATGAACAATCTGAAACAAACGATAAAAGAGCTGCATGTTTTTCTTGTACTCTGGAGTACGCAGGCATGCTCACAGCTGGGAAGCTCTATGACGAGCTTTGCACTTGTCATATGGAGTCTGCAGCAATCCGGCAGTGCTATGGTCAGTGCGATGCTTTCCATCTGTTCTTACACTCCCTATGTGCTGTTCGGCTTATTTGCCGGATCCCTGTGTGATCGCTGGGATAAAAGGAAGACAATGCTGATCTGTGATAGCCTGGCAGCTGCCACGACCCTTGGAATTGGTTTCCTTATGCTGCAGGGAACGCTGGAGATTTGGCATTTGTATATACTGAATGCTGTCAATGGGTTTATGAATACGTTGCAGCAGCCCTCCAGTGAAGTGGCGATTACACTGGTGACACCGAAGAAGCACTATGCCAGAGCAGGCGCTCTGCGAATGTTTTCCAATTCGCTGAATACGCTGCTGGTTCCCATCTTTGCAACGTCTTTATATGCACTATTCGGTATGCAGACAATCCTGCTGCTTGATCTCATCAGCTTCGGCGTTGCCTTTATCGCACTGGCCTTTTTCATAAAGCTGCCTGCTGCCAAGGCACAGTCTATGAAAAAGGAGCCCTTACTGAGCGGGGTGAAAAGCGGACTTCGCTGGCTGCGAGCGAATCGCGGTGTTCTGGATCTGATCCTGTATCTGGCTGCGATAAATCTGGTAGCCTCCGCCTATGATGCCGCACTCCCCTATATGCTGCTGATGCGTGAGGGTGGCAGTGAAGCTGTATTGGGTCTGGTGAATACCTGTATGGGACTGGCAAATCTGAGCGGGAGTCTTCTTCTGATGCTACGCCCGACAAAGCATCACCGTGTGCGGACGATTCATAATGCTCTGCTAATCAGTATGGGAACCGAAAGCTTTTTACTGGCACTGGGAAGAGGACCATCGTTATGGTGTCTGGGAGCGATTCTGGGCTGGCTGTTTATTCCGGTAATGAATACGAATATGGATGTGCTGCTGCGGGAGCATATTCCCCTTGCTATGCAGGGAAGAGTATATGCCGCAAGAAACTCTCTTCAGTTTTTCACAATTCCGGCAGGATATTGTCTGGGAGGAGTGCTTGTGGATTATATCCTTGAGCCCTTTATGGCAAGCCGGGAAGCATCTCCTCTGCTTGTGCATGCTGTCGGGCAGGGAGCGGGGAGCGGCGCAGCGCTTCTGTTTCTGCTGCTGGGATTCACAGGTGTCGCAATCTGCCTGCTGTTTCGACGAGATACAAACATCTGGGCTTTGGAAGCAATACACAAGAAATCATCATAAGTAAAACAAAAGAAGCTCATGCTTGGGTTCATGAGCTTCTTTTGTATCTTATTATCTTTATATTGAAAGGGAGAAAGTATGAAGTTATTCTTGGGGGGAATTTTATCATACCAGCAAGATTACCTCTTGCTTGCTTATAGTATACGAAAAACTTGCAGTTTAAATATGGCGCGATCATGGAAAAATATGTGGAATTTATAATTACTCCGCACAAATTGTGTGATAGCTGCTACAATTTTGTGGATCAAGGAATAAAGCGCAGGATAAACGCAGAAAATGAAAGCCGACAATCGGGTATTTCCGGGATGCAGAACGGGAAAAACAGCGACATGAGGCTGTATTACCTGTTGCATTGACTTGGAAGGAGATTTGGTGTTTTGTACTCTGATAACAAAAAAGACGTTTGGGGGAACGTCTTTTTTGTATCATTATTATTTTATTTTGAAAGGGAGAAAGTATGAAGTTATTTTTGGGGGAAATATGTCATACTAAGCAAGATTACCACTTGCTTACCTATAGTATACAAAAAACTTTCCGTTTAAATATGGAGGGATAATGGAAAAATGTGTGGAATCCTGATTTTTTATACACAAATTGTGTGATAGCAATCGCGGAATGTCAAAAACAATGAAATTCATGATATAATACGATGCATAGGAAGGTGATGGATTTGCAGATTACAGGACTTGAGGAACAGGCTGTAGCGCAGGCTGCTGCTGTGAAATTTCCAGATAAATATATAGAGATGGGCGAAAGTGATCTGTATCTGCCTGATATTGAAAAGGGCAGCTTGACGATTGCGGGTATTGATCATCCTGTATATGCCAGCACGCATTATGCATATGAAGATAAGCTGGTAAATGGAAATAAGACTCGCTACAAGATACCACTGACAACGGTGCTTGTAAAAAAGGATAAATATGAAGTGATCTATGACAGCTACGGGAAATATTATGTGGCTTATAAAAAGGATGAGGAAATTCAATTTGTTCCATATGAGGACTTCTATGAGCTTTTGAAGCCGCTCATTCATGTGGATGAAGAAAAAAACGAGCAGGCGACATAGTTCGACAAATTGCGGAATTTAACTGCTGTATAGTATGGTTGGCAGATGAGAAAACTGCTGATACGTAAATGATCCCCGAAAACTATCCCTAATTTACGTATAACATCATTCTATCCCCTATAATTTTAGAAAAGGCTCTGCAGGTATGCGGAGTCTTTTCTATATCGGGATACAGGGAACCTGCGTTCCATTCGATATCAAACATACGTACAGGTGCTTCCTTGCATAAGCAAGGGTTTCGCAGGTAGACCTTTTGCGAAGATCTTCTCCTCGGGGATATAAAAAAACCGCCGATTTCATTTCGACGGTTCTTTCTCTGTGTAATTAAATTACAGTTACGTTTGCAGCGTGGTCTCCGCGATCGTTTGTATTGATCTCGAAGTTTACCTTTGCTCCCTCTTCCAATGTACGGAATCCGGAAGTCTGGATTTCAGAATAGTGTACAAACAGATCCTGTCCAGCGTCTGTTGTAATAAATCCGTATCCTTTGTCTGCGTTAAACCATTTTACTTTACCTGTACTCATATTAGTACCTCCTTATGATGTAGATAAGAAGCACTCTCATGGCATAAAAAAACACATACGTGAATTGTACAATGAGATAATTACAATTCCTGATATGTGAATATTGAAATCATAGTTATTTGCTTGTTATTACTCATTCAGTATAACACAGCAAATGAGAAAAGCAAGAACTTTCGTAATTATTTGCAAAATGGGATGCTTTTTATATTTAGCGATTTAGCATAACGAAAATCATAGAGCTGCAAGTCCCGGAAGTTTTACACTTAAAAAAGTTGAAAGTTTAAAATATGGCTTAAATAAGCTATTTTTTTGTCAAATTTATTTGATTTTATATTCGTACTTTAAGGTACTTTATGGTATAATATACATAGGCAGG
>NZ_JANGCA010000370.1:0-203 GCF_024463855.1 Clostridium sp. DFI.1.208
AAGAAGGAGACTGGGATACGCTGAAGAAGAAAGACGACGGCAGCTATGAATTTACGAACCTGAATCGAACGACGACATACTATCTGTGGACGAGGATCGCAGAGACGGACACCTATGATCCAAGTGCGGCAGTGAAGTCAGATGGATTATCTCCGGCTCCGTTCATCGATTTCGGACCTTTGACGATCACAAACAGTAAGGAC
>NZ_JANGCA010000371.1:0-201 GCF_024463855.1 Clostridium sp. DFI.1.208
GATGGCTGTGTTGGGTGTGCGTCGATCGCTACAGGTTTGTTGTTTTCAATGACCAGCTTACCATTTTCAACTTCATACTTGTTGATCCATTCAACGGTTGTTCCACTCACCGTTCCCTTTTGGTCTGCTGCTGCCTGATAGGTGTATTTCACCTGATACTCATCCGGAATCTTATCGCCGTTTTCATCTGTACCGAAGTTT
>NZ_JANGCA010000372.1:0-201 GCF_024463855.1 Clostridium sp. DFI.1.208
CGTGCTCTGCTTCATCACCTGATCATCCAGTGTCAGCTGGATCTTCGTCGGCAGCTGCATGGTGATCTGTGTCGTCATGGTGATATCCGCCTTCAGCTTGGCTGTGATATGCTCGGCACTGTCATCCTTCAGCATCGCTTCCCAGATATAGCCTGTCTCACTCATCGCATTCACTCGATAGATGAACACCTTCATGAAGCC